>JBKJOH010000005.1:0-2910 GCA_046593295.1 Polaromonas sp.
GCACGTCTTGCGCCGCCTCGAGTGGACGGTGCTGCGCCGGCTCGATGGCCTGCTGCAGGGCGACTACCGCACGCTGCTGCGCGGCACCGGCATGGACTTGGCCGACCTGCGCGAATACCAGCACCATGACGACGTGCGTCACATCGACTGGAACGTCACGGCCCGGCTGGAGCAGCCGCATGTGCGGGTGTTTACCGAAGACCGCGAGATGAGTGCCTGGTTTCTGCTGGATCTCAGCCCGTCGATGGACTTTGGCTCGGGCGAGCAGCGCAAGCGCCATGTCTCTGCTGAATTTGTAGCCGTGCTGGCGCGCATGTTGACGCGGCACGGCAACCGCGTCGGTGCCATGCTCTATGGATCGGGCGTTGACACCGTGATACCCGCGCGCGGCGGCAGGCAACATGTTTTAAATCTGCTGCACACGCTGCAAGTTCGCCCTGTTGCCGTTCAAGCAGGCACGACACGATTGGGCGATCTGCTAGAGTCCGCAGCCAGACAGGTGCGCAGGCGCTCGACGATTTTTGTGGTGTCTGACTTCATCAGTGAAGCGGGCTGGGAAAAGCCGCTCGGTATGCTGGCGCTCCGGCATGAGGTGGTTGCTGTGCGCCTGCTAGACCCGCTGGAACTGCAGTTGCCAGACCTCGGCCTGATACCGATTGTGGATGCCGAGACCGGCGAGCAACTACTGGTCGATACGCATGATGCGGGTTTTCGCCTTCGCTTTGCCCGCATCGCGGCGCAGCGTGAATCAGATTTGCGGCAATCCCTGGTGCGCGCTGGTGTCGACACGCTGGAGCTGTCTACAGATGATGATTTGGTCAACGCATTGATGCGCTTTACAGATCTGCGTAAGCGCCGCAGCCGAATGTCGCAGGGCGGTGCCATGTCCAACCATTTAAAAACAGCCGCTTGAATAGGTTTTAGAAAAGTTTTAAAAAAGTGCAGCCATGAACTTCTCACAGCTCATACCCAAAACCCTCCCCATGACTTTTATGTGGCCGCAATTTTTGTGGCTGCTGCTGCTGTTGCCACTGCTGGTGCTGCTGTACATTTGGCTGCTGCGCCGGAAGAAAAAAATGGCCCTGCGCTACGCCAGCCTGTCCATAGTCCGCGAGGCCATGGGTAAGGGCCAGAGCTTTCGCAGGCACATTCCGCCACTGCTTTTTTTGTTTGCGCTGGCCGCCATGCTGGTCGCGTCGTCACGCCCGTTTGCCGTCATCACCCTGCCCTCACAACGCGAAACCATCATGCTGGCGATGGACGTGTCGGGCAGTATGCGCGCCACCGATGTGCTGCCGAATCGCCTGGTGGCTTCGCAAAACGCAGTTAAGGCTTTTCTGGCTGACCTGCCGCGCAATGTACGCGTCGGCATCGTCTCTTTTGCAGGCACGGCATCGGTGGTGCAGCCACCCACCCTGAGCCGCGAAGACCTGGTCACCGCCATCGACAAATTCCAGTTGCAGCGCGGCACCGCCATTGGTAACGGCATTGTGGTGTCGCTGGCCGAGCTGTTTCCCGACGCAGGCATCAGCCTGGAGGCGATGCAAAGCGGGCGCGACAAACAGCGCGGCATCTCGCTCGACCAGGCGGTAAACGGCGCTAAAGACGGCAAAGAAAAACCTGCCTTCGTACCGGTTACGCCCGGCTCCTACACATCAGCCGCCATCATTTTGTTAACCGACGGCCAGCGCACCACAGGCGTTGATTCACTCGACGCAGCCAAGCTTGCTGCCGACCGCGGCGTGCGCGTCTACACCGTCGGTGTGGGCACAGTGAACGGTGAAACGATTGGTTTTGAAGGCTGGTCCATGCGCGTCAAATTAGACGAAGAAACTCTCAAAGGCATAGCCCGCACCACACAGGCCGAATACTTTTATGCGGGTACAGCAGGAGACTTGAAAAAGGTCTACGAAGCCCTGAGTTCGCGGCTGGCGGTGGAGAAAAAAGAGACCGAAATTTCAGGCCTGCTGGCACTGGTAGCAGCTGCGCTGGCGTTGCTGTCAGCCGGGTTGTCGCTGGCTTGGTTTAACCGGATTTTGTAGGCATACGCTAACGCAGTATTTTCCAAAATTGACCCACTACCTGTAGCGTCTCTACCCGACGAATACGCTACCCCTGGTGTGTCGCGAAAACGATAAATCCTTAATGCGACAGAACCCCCAATGCGGTGCGGGAAGATGCAAAAACTTGAGTATGCTAGTGGTTTCCAAAGCAACTACCTTCAAAAAAACCCATGAAATCAAAAACCGCACTTGAACTCGTTGACGTTAAAGCCATTGCAGCAGCAGCAGAGGCAGAGGCTGTCAAAAACAACTGGGTGGTCAGCATTGCCATTGTTGATGACGGCGGCCACCTGCTGTACGTGCAGCGCATGGACGGCTCGCCGCCGATCACGGCACACCTTGCACCGGCCAAGGCCAATACCGCCGCCATGGGCCGCCGCGACAGTAAGATCTATGAAGACACCATCAACGGTGGCCGCATGTCGTTTTTGAGTGCGCCACATCTACAGGGCATGCTGGAAGGCGGCGTACCGATTCTTAAAGACGGCCAGTGCCTGGGCGCTGTTGGCGTTAGCGGTGTCAAGTCGAGTGAAGATGCGCAGATTGCGCGCACCGGTATTGCCGCTATCGGTCTGTAAATCGCGGGTACTGACCAAATACTGTTCGGTTAGCCGTTTTTATGCATCTATTTTCCTTGCGGATACTGGCAGCGGTGCAAGCAATTGCGGCGAGAAGTTTGTCTTCACGTTTCGCGCGATGGAACGGGCGTGCCTAGCATAGGGCGAATGACGCCGCTTGAGCATCCGCGGATTGTGCAGCCCTTTGCTGCTGATGCAGCGTAGCTTGGCGGAGGAGGTCAGTAATGCATCAAACCAGCGCCGACGCTTTCTTGGTCGCGCTGGGGGGG
>JBKJOH010000085.1:0-7512 GCA_046593295.1 Polaromonas sp.
CCTCGGCCAGAGTTTGCATGACGCGCATGTCCCCGGCATCGACCATCATCTGAAAAGCGCGTGAATACAAACTCTGGCCGAGGCCACCAATGTGATTGCCGAGGGCGAAGTGTTGCAGTTGATGAACATGCACGACGCATCGCTGTCCGAAGAGGGTTACCTGCTGGTGATCCGCTCGAAAACAGCCAAGCTTTTCGAGGCCAGTGCGCGCCTAGCTGCCCTGCTGGCGCAATCCACGCCTGCCGTCGAAAAAAGCTGCGCCGACTACGGCCAAGCGCTGGGCACCGCGTTCCAGGTGATTGACGATGTGCTGGACTATGACGGCGATGTGCTGGAGATGGGCAAAAACCTGGGCGACGATTTGCGCGAAGGCAAGGCGACGCTGCCGCTCATCGTTGCCATGCAGCGCGGCACCCCGTCGGAGTGCGGCCTTATCCGTGAGGCGATTGAGACCGGCGGCACGGCGCACATGGCGCAAATCATAGAGATCGTGCGAAAAACCGGCGCTCTCGTGGCTACCCGCGCGGCTGCTGCTGCGGAGGCACAACGTGCGCTGGAGGCCTTGCGGATATTGCCGCAAAATCTTTACAGTGACACCCTGGAGCAGCTGGCTTCCCAGTTGCTCGAACGACGTGCCTGAGAGGTGAAAGATGAACAGACGAGTAGCCGGGTGGTCGCCAAAGCGGGGTATTCTTCGCCTTGTTCCAACACCGGGGCGGGCGGCAGCCCTCTTTTAGATTTACACCTGTCGTCCTATGGGCGATGATACTCATTTAGGCAGGATTTAAGAGACTATGGCGGCTGTTGAAACCGTGATGAACGATGCACCTTCTATGGCTCTTCCCGGCCTTGGCAGAGCCTTGGTGGTTGCCGGAAAATTGGGTCAAAAAGCCGCTGAGGACATTTTTCGCAAGGCCCAAAGTGGCCGCACCAGTTTCATAGCCGAACTGACTGGCTCGGGTGTGGTTTCGGCTTCCGACCTGGCCCACACCATGTCGTCTGCGTTTGCGGCGCCCCTACTGGATCTGGATGCGATTGATGTCCAGCGCCTGCCCAAGGGTTTGCTGGACGGCAAAATCTGCCAGACCTACCGCATTGTCGTCCTCAGCAAGCGCAACAACCGCCTGATTGTCGCAACCGCAGACCCGTCTGACCAAGAGGCCGCCGAAAAGATCAAGTTCTCTACGCAAATGGGCGTGGATTGGGTGATTGCTGAATACGACAAGCTGTTAAAGCTGGTTGAGGCCACCACCACCACCGCCGCCGAGGCGATGGAAAGCATCATCGGCGATGATTTCGAATTTGATGAAGCCAGCGCCGAACTGACCAGCGAAAGCAACGATACCAGCACCTCCGAAGTCGACGACGCGCCGGTCGTCAAATTCCTGCAAAAAATGCTGCTCGATGCTTTCAGTATGCGCGCCTCAGACCTGCACTTTGAGCCGTTTGAACACACCTACCGGGTGCGCTTTCGGGTTGACGGCGAGTTGCGCGAGATTGCGTCTCCACCCGTCGCCATTAAGGAAAAGCTGGCTGCGCGCATCAAGGTTATTTCCAAGCTCGACATTTCAGAAAAGCGCGTGCCGCAAGACGGCAAGATGAAGCTCAAGATAGGGCCGGATCGCGTGATTGATTTCCGGGTCAGCACCTTGCCCACCATGTATGGCGAGAAAATCGTGATCCGTATTCTCGACCCCAGTAGTGCCAAGCTCGGCATTGATGCACTGGGCTACGAACCGGCTGAAAAAGAGCGTCTCATGACCGCGATTGGTCGCCCCTACGGCATGGTGCTGGTCACCGGGCCGACGGGTTCTGGCAAAACGGTGTCGCTGTACACCTGCCTGAATATTTTGAACACCCCGCGCGTCAACATCGCCACCGCAGAAGACCCGTGCGAGATCACGCTGCCCGGTGTCAACCAGGTCAGCATAAACGACAAGGCCGGCATGACCTTTCCGGTCGCGCTCAGGGCCTTCCTGCGCCAGGACCCGGACATCATCATGGTCGGCGAGATCCGGGATCTGGAGACGGCCGAAATCTCCATCAAGGCCGCGCAGACCGGCCACCTGGTGCTGTCCACGCTGCACACCAACGATGCCCCGACCACGCTGACGCGCCTGCGCAACATGGGCATCGCGTCGTTCAACATCGCGTCCAGCGTGATACTGATTAGCGCCCAGCGACTGGCCAGGCGCCTGTGCCCCAACTGCAAGACAGCGGCTGATATTCCGCGTGAATCTCTGCTGGAGGCAGGCTTCCTGGAAGAAGACCTTGACGGCTCCTGGGCTCCTTACCGCCCCGTGGGTTGCTCCATGTGTAGCAATGGCTACAAGGGTCGGGTTGGCATCTATCAGGTCATGCCGATCACCGAGGAAATCCAGAGAATCATCCTGCGTGATGGCAACGCGCTTGAGATTGCGGCGCAGGCAGAGTCCGAGGGCGTGCGGAGCTTGCGCCAGTCGGGGCTCTATAAAGTTAAACTTGGCATGACATCGGTCGAAGAAGTTTTGGGCTGTACCAGTGTTTGATCGACTGCCGGATCACGCTCATAGAACAAATGACAGCATATAACAGCAAATGAGAGGGTTGGAATCATGCGCAGTACAACTCTTCAAAACGAGAAAACATCATGGCAACAGCATTGAAGGGCGTTGAAGAATTCGTTTTCGAGTGGGAAGGCAAAGACCGGGGCGGCAAGATAGTCAGGGGTGAAATCCGGGCGGCTGGCGAGAACCAGGTCAAGGCCACCTTGCGTCGCCAGGGCGTGTTGCCCAGCAAGATCAAAAAGCGCCGGATGCGCTCGGGCAAGAGAATCAAGCCCAAGGACATTGCCATTTTCACGCGCCAGCTGGCCACCATGATGAAAGCCGGCGTGCCTTTGCTGCAGTCATTTGACATCGTGGGGCGCGGCAACCCCAACGCCAGCGTGATGAAGCTGCTCAACGACGTGCGTACCGACGTTGAAACCGGTACCTCACTGAGTGCCGCCTTCCGCAAGTACCCGCTTTATTTCAATGCGCTGTATTGCAATCTGGTCGAAGCCGGTGAGCAGGCCGGTATTTTGGAGTCGCTGCTGGACCGCCTGGCTGTTTACATGGAAAAAACCGAGGCCATCAAGTCCAAAATCAAGTCAGCGCTGATGTACCCGATCTCTGTCGTGGTCGTCGCTTTTGTCGTGGTTGCGGTGATTATGATTTTTGTGATTCCGGCCTTCAAACAGGTGTTCTCGTCGTTCGGTGCAGACCTGCCCGCGCCAACCCTGTTTGTGATGGCCATCAGCGAATTTTTTGTCGCCTACTGGTGGCTTATTTTTGGCGTTATTGGTGGTGGCCTGTACTTTTTCTTCCAGGCCTGGCAGCGCAGCGAAAAGGTGCAGCGGGTGATGGATCGCGTCTTGCTCAAGGTGCCTGTGTTTGGCACGCTGATTGAAAAATCATGCATCGCCCGCTGGACACGAACCCTCTCAACCATGTTTGCCGCAGGCGTACCTCTGGTCGAGGCACTCGACTCGGTGGGCGGCGCATCGGGTAACTCGCTGTATGCCGATGCGACTGTAAAAATCCAGCAAGAGGTCTCTACCGGCACCAGCCTGACTTCGGCCATGACCAATGCCAATCTTTTTCCGTCCATGGTGCTGCAGATGACCGCCATTGGCGAAGAGTCCGGCTCGGTCGATCACATGCTCGGCAAGGCGGCAGACTTTTATGAAGCCGAGGTCGATGAGATGGTGGCCGGCTTGTCGAGCCTGATGGAGCCCATCATCATTGTGTTTCTCGGCACACTTATCGGCGGCATTGTGGTGGCCATGTACCTGCCTATTTTCAAGCTGGGCCAAGTCGTCTGATGCTGGACGCATGGGGTAGTTTGCCAACGGGTGTGCTGGCCAGCCTGGCAGGTGTCGTGGGCTTGCTGGTCGGCAGTTTTCTGAACGTGGTGATTTACCGGCTGCCAAAAATGATGGAGCGGCAGTGGCTGCTTGAATGCGCGGAACTCACAGGCGGCAGTGTCACGCCCTCGCGAGCGGCTTCGCTTGAAGCGGCAGAGCCCTTCAATCTTCTGGTTCCACGCTCCCGCTGCTCAAGCTGCGGCCACGCTATACGCTGGTATGAAAACATACCCGTCATCAGCTACCTGTTTTTAAGAGGTAAATGCTCGGTTTGCGCAACGCCTTACGGGCTGCGTTACCCGGTGGTTGAACTGGTGTGCGGGCTGCTGTTTTTCTTTTGCGCCTGGCGTTGGGGCGCGTCAAGCACGGCATTGGCCTGGTGCGGATTCTCTAGCGCGCTGCTGGCCCTGGCCCTGATCGACTGGGACACCACGCTGTTGCCAGACGACATCTCCTTGCCGCTGCTGTGGGCCGGGCTGATAGTCGCTGCGTTGCAGTTCAATCCGGCTGTCAGATTGCTAGATGCCTTGTGGGGTGCTGTTGCGGGCTACCTGTCGCTGTGGCTGGTCTATTGGGCCTTCAAGCTGGTAACAGGCAAAGAGGGCATGGGCTACGGCGACTTTAAACTGTTTGCTGCACTGGGCGCGTGGTTTGGCTGGACAGCGCTGGTGCCGATTATTTTGATGGCCTCGGTGATGGGTGCTGTCATTGGCATTGCGATGAAGTTTTCAAGCGGCCTGCGTGAGGGCGGCTATGTGCCCTTCGGGCCGTTTCTGGCCGGGGCCGGTTTTACCGCCATGATTTTTGGGCCACAGTCCATACTCCGCTTCGTGGGTTTGACGGGTTTGTAGCAACCATGCAGGCCGTGCCCATCACGACAATCCCGCGCGTGCAACGCATTGGCCTGACCGGCGGCATAGGCGGCGGCAAAAGCACGGTTGCCGGCATGTTGGCTGACTGCGGTGCCGTGGTGATTGATGCCGATGCGATTTCACGCCGTGTTACCGCGCCCGGCGGCGCAGCGATGGCCGCCATAGCCGCGCAGTTTGGCGCGCAGGCCCTCACGGCAGACGGCGCGATGGATCGCGATGCCATGCGCGCCCTGGTGTTTGACGACCCTGCTGCGCGACTGCGTCTGGAGGCGATTATTCACCCACTGGTAAGCGCCGAGACAGCGCGCCAATCGGCGCTGGCCGAACACGCTGGCAGCCGCTGCATCGTGTTTGACATTCCCCTGCTGGTCGAGTCAGGCCGCTGGCGGCACCAGCTTGACAGCGTGCTGGTAGTCGATTGCACAGAAGAAACCCAGGTGGCGCGTGTGGTAGCCCGCTATGCTGGCTGGACAGCACAGGCTGTGCAAAAAGTCATTGCCGGGCAGGCCAGCCGTGCTGCTAGGTGCGCCGCCGCCGATACCTGCATTTACAACGATGGCCTGTCGTTGCAGGCGCTACGCCTGGTTGTCACGCAGGCAGCGCAGCGCTTCGGGCTATGATTCGCAAGCCCAGCTTATGCCTTGAGATTAACCAGCCGATAAAGCCAGCCCTGTGATCCTTTACGAGTATCCCTTCAACGAACGAATACGCACCTATCTGCGGCTTGAGCAGCTGTTTCGCCGCCTGAGTGAACTGGTGGCGCGCGAGCACCCGATTGACCACCACTACGCCATCACCACGATTTTTGAAGTCATGGATGTCGCGGCCCGGGCCGACCTGAAAACGGATGTGCTCAAGGATCTTGAAAAGCAAAAGCACATCCTCAGCGGTTATCGCGGCAACCCCGCGATTGCCGAGGCTGTGCTGGACGATGTCACCAGCCAGCTTGAAGCGTGCTTTGCAGTGCTTAACAGCCTGTCTGGTAAAGCCGGCCAGACGCTGACGGAAAACGACTGGCTGATGAGTATTCGCAGCCGTGTGGGTATACCAGGCGGTACCTGTGAATTTGATTTGCCGGCCTACTTTGCGTGGCAGCACCTGAACCCGCAGGCGCGCCAAAGCGACCTGCAACGCTGGACCACCACTCTGGTGCCCCTGGCTGAGTCGATCCGCCTGTTGTTGCAGTTGCTGCGCGACTCTGGCGCAGCGCAAAAAGTCATCGCAACGGCTGGCCAGTACCAGCAAAACCTGCCGCAAGGCCGAACCTTCCAGTTGCTGCGCCTGCGCATTGACCCTGCCATGGGGCTGATACCCGAAATCAGCGGCAACCGCCTGATGGTGTCGGTGCGCCTGATGCGCCACGAGGGCGATGACAGGCTTCATGCCTGTACCGACGATGCGTCGTTTGAGCTGACGCTCTGCTCCTGAAGCGGTTGCTTTGCTGCATTATGAAGCCCGATCAAGCACCTGAAAAACTGCGACCCAAAGTGGTGGTTTGCCCGGCCTGCAAAGGTAAAAGCATTTACGGCCCCGGCAATGCCTTCAGGCCATTTTGCAGCGAGCGCTGCAAGAATATGGATATCGGTGCCTGGGCCAGCGAGAGCTTTCGTATGCCGGTTGACGCAGCGCCTGATGCCGATGCCTACGGCGACCCAAAGTTGCAATAGCTCAAACACCAAACCCAACAACAAAAGGATGGCAATGCTTCAAAAATTTATCTCAGCTGGTGTGGCGGTCATCGTCGCTTGTGTACTGGTCATGGGCGCTGCCTATGCCCAAGCGCCAGAAGTTTTAAACCCGCCGATCAAAACCAAGGCTAAAAAGAAATCGGCCAAGTCCACCAAAGCAGGGCAAACGAGTAAGGCAGGCAAGGCGAAGTTTGTACCCGGTTCGCAAGAAACCACTAAAGAGCGCAGCTCCCGCCTCCAGCGCGAATGCAAAGGTGCTGTGAACGCTGGTGCTTGTACGGGCTACACCAACTAGGCATTCCTTCAACAGGCTGCTAGGTGGTCACGCCGCCGGATTGCCCAGCACCTGCTGCAATTCACCGCTTTCGTACATCTCCATCATGATGTCCGAGCCACCAACGAATTCGCCCTTGATGTAGAGCTGGGGAATGGTCGGCCAGTTGCTGTATTCCTTGATGCCGTTGCGCACTTCCGGGTCTTCCAGCACATTGACCGTTGCCGGTTTGCTCACGCCGCAGGCCTTGAGCACCTGAATCGCCTGGCCCGAAAAGCCGCATTGCGGGAACTGCGCCGTACCCTTCATAAACAGCACCACGTCTGCGGATTTGACAATCTGGTCAATGCGTTGCTGGGTGGTGTCTAGGTTGCTCATGGTGAAATCCTTTAGGTGGGTAGAAGGGTGGGGTTTTTGGGGTCAGAGTCCAAATTCATCGTGCCTTTGGCACGCCCTCCGGGTGCGATGCTCTGCATCGCAATGAAATTGGCATCTGACCCCAAAAACCCCAATTCAATGGGTAGATTATCCCGCTATTTCCCGATTGATGGCTAGCCGATCCATTGCCCGCCTGTGCAGCGCTCAACGCCAGCTAAATCAAGTCGGCTTTGTACTTGCCCAAAGCCTCGTGTCACCAGCAAATCGCGTACCTTGGCCGCCTGATCGTAGCCATGCTCCAGCAGCAGCCAGCCGCCGCTCTCTAGGTGCGTTGGCGCGTTTTCAATGATTTGCCTGATGTCATCCAGTCCATCGTTGCCGGCAGCCAACGCTTCTATGGGCTCATGGCTCAGT
>JBKJOH010000248.1:0-10694 GCA_046593295.1 Polaromonas sp.
TAAAGGTCTTGTTCCATATCAGTCTATGAACATAGATGCGAGTGGCATAGACGTAAATCCCTTCAAGCCGGGGCCGCGGAACTGGCTTTGCCAGGCCGCAGGCGCAGCGGCCCCCTCGGGGGGCAGCGAACCACACGCAGTGGGGAGCGTGGGGGCCATCACCTTCCCTCCTTGTCCCAACTGGCAGAGGCGCGTAAAACGCGCTCCAGATCGCGCTTGGCCTTGGCGGCACCAGCGGCATCCATGTTGGCCGGAAAGCGCATCATCCAGTTGCCCAAGGGGTCAACCAGATAAATATGCTCTTCAAGGCGCTGACCCGCAGCGGGAGCAAGCCATTGCAACAAGACGTCGTTAGGCACACGCAGCACGGTAGAGGTAGCCAGCGCAGGCTGTAGGCGGCTGTCAATGGCAGCGCCGTCGTTGACCAGCCAGACCCAGTCGAGGCGGCTTTTTTCTCTGCCCAACGCCTCGCGCATTTGACGCTGAAAATACAGACGTTGCTGGCACGCAGGGTCGCAGGCGGCAGTGGAAACGCTCATCAAAAGCCATTGCCCCTTGAGCGACCTCAGATCGACCGGCTTGCCATCCGGCGTGGCAGCTTGCAGGGCTGGCAGGGGGCGCTGAGGATCTATCAGCTCGCCGTAGTTACGGCGGCCTTCAGGCCGTATCACGTAGTAAGTGACATACGAGGCGATAACCGGGGCCGCACATACCAGCAGCACAGCAATCATCTTCCAGCGGCCCGAGGCATTACGCGGGCCTTCGTCGCCCGGCACTGGCAAACTATGCACAGTCAGACCCAGGGGTTCATCCTGCGCAGCTTGCTCGGCTGGCGTGGGAAGGGGTTCAGAATGCGTTTGATTCACTTTGATTCACTTTGGATTTTCAGCTGGCCAGGTTTTGCAGACTTGCGACTGAGACGAAGAGGGCTAATGATTTGAAACCAGACATACAAACCAAACACCAGAGCACACAGCCCAAACCACTGAAAGGCATAACCGTAGTGTTTGTCCACCCCCAGATTTGGGGCCGCCCAATCGCGCAGCAAACCTTCATTGGCGAGCTCCGTTTGCAACATCGAAACCGCCATCAGCGGGCTGCGAATCTCACCAGCAAAAGTTGGCAAGTCGATATTTTGACGGATACGTCCACTTTCAACACCCTTGAACTCATATAGTTTGGACGGCGGCGGGGCAATACGCCCACGCACCGTGACTGTCCCCGTCGGCGTTGTCACATTGGGCAGGCGGGTGCGATCCGTAAAGTCACGTGGCACCCAGCCTCGCTGCACCAGTATGACTTGCGAGCTGCCATCGAGCGCCAGGGGTGTAACCACCACAAAACCCGTCTTGCCGTTCATGGGACGGTTATCTAGAAACACGGTGTACTCTGACTGCCAGAAACCTTTCAAAGTGGCCTGGCGATGTATGGCGTCCGAGGCGTTCTTAAAATCCCTCAAAGCCAGATTGTTCAAAATAGGCTCATTGCCCCTTGATTCGATAGCCGCAGCCAACGCTTCTTTTTGCGCCGCCCGGTGCAATTGCCACTGACCGAGCGAAAACGTGCCGCCAAAAACCAGCAGCGCAGCAACCGTGAGCAGCCAAAACCTGGGGCGCTGCAGGATGTGCGTCATGCGCTGATAATCCTGCTTATGAAGTATCTCGTTGCCATCGCTTTTCTGGCCATTCTTGCAAGCCTGGGTTCCGCACTCTTTTTCATGATGAAAGATGGCACCCATGGCAAGGCGAAAACCAGCGGCATGGTGCGCGCATTGGCGTTCCGTGTCGGGTTTTCAGTCCTGCTGTTTGTCTGCATTTTGATTGCATGGAAAATGGGCTACATCCAGCCAACGGGTATCACGGCTGGCAAATAGAACAAGCCATACAAGCTAAACGCATGCCGTGCGTCGTAGCGAGCGGGATGCAGTGCTAGGCGGACGGAGCGCAGCAACCGGAATGGGGTTTTTGGGGTCAGAGTCCAAATTCATCGTGCCTTCGGCACGCCCTCTGGGTGCGGTGCCATGCACCGCAATGAAATTGGCGTCTGACCCCAATAACCCATGACCCCAATAACCCAGCACCGCCCAACAACGCAATGCGCCCGCGCAGTAGTCGCCTTAAAGCCAGTACACCAGGATGTAAAGACCTAGCCAGACCACATCAACAAAGTGCCAGTACCAGGCTGCACCTTCAAAGCCAAAATGCTTGTCAGCCGTGAAGTGACCTTTTTGCAGCCGCAGCGTGATGAACAGCAGCATCAACATGCCCACAAACACGTGAAAACCGTGAAACCCGGTCAGCATGTAAAAAGTGGAGCCGTAAACACCCGAGGATAGTTTGAGGTTCAAGTCTGAATAAGCATGGGCATATTCATAGCCCTGCACACACAAAAACGTGAAACCCAGCGCTACCGTCAACCACATGAAACCTACAGTCTTGGCACGGTGACCCTCGCGCAGCGCGTGGTGAGCAATAGTCATAGTGACACCAGATGTCAGCAGCAGCGCAGTGTTGATGGTCGGCAACCAGAAAGGGCCTACCGTCTGGAAGGGCTCAATGATGTCGGCCGGCGAAGCGGTCACGCCTAATGCCACGCTGGGCCAAACCGCCTTGAAATCAGGCCACAGCAAGGCGTTTTCCAGGCCGCCGAGCGTCGGCACCGAGTGCATACGCGCCCACCACAGGGCCGTGAAGAAGGCACCGAAGAACATGACTTCAGAAAAAATGAACCAGCTCATGGCCCAGCGGTAAGACAGGTCAACCTTGTGACCGTACAGGCCGCCTTCGCTTTCGCGAATCGATTCACTGAACCAGAAGTAGAGGGTACCAAGCCATACGATCATGCCTAAGCCCAAGGAATAAGCGCCCCAACCCGCACCATTGATCCACTGCCCTGCACCGAGTATGACCAACAGCAGGCCAATGGCAGCCATGACTGGATAAGCCGATGGTGCAGGCACAAAGTAATAAGGCGTAGCTGTAGTGGCTACTGACGACGCTGCTGAAGACATTTTCAACTCCTGTTTTCGCTAAATTCCGGGATCAATTTACAAAGGCTAGGCTATTTTCCAGCCACAACGGTAGCCAGAGCAATCAGGCTACCGACAAAAATAACAACGCCCACCAGAGCGACGATGATGATATGTACAGGGTTAAGCTGCTCCACATCTTTTTCATAATCGCTGCGGGCGCGCAAACCTACAAACGACCACAACACGGCCTTCGCGGTACGCAGCAGCGAGCCCTTGCGTTGATGCACGGCGGTCACGTCAAGCTCGCTCATGCGCCAGGCACCCTCTGCACCACTTGTTGCAGCACTGCACCTGCGGTCGATGCCTGCGGCGCTGCCGGGGTTCTGCCGCCGACTTCAAAAAATGTATACGACAGAGTGATGGTACTCACGTCTTTAGACAGCTTGGGGTCAATCACGAACACCACTGGCCATTGTTTTTTCTCGCCAGCAACCAGCGTGTACTGGCTAAAGCAGAAGCATTCGAGCTTGTTGAAATGGGCCGCAGCCTGGGCCGGTGCGTAGCTGGGAATGGCCTGCGCCGACATGGTGCGGTTCTGCACGTTCTGGAACTCGTACATCACGGTCGTCAACTCGCCGGGATGAACCTGCAGGGTATTTTTTGCCGGCTTGAAATGCCATGGCCCGCGCGAGTTGGCATCAAACTCGACGGTGATGGTACGTGTCAAATCCACCTGTGTGTTGGCGGGCAGGCTGGAAGTGGCACCGGGAATCAGCCTGTCGCCCAGCGCCAGTACGTTGATGCCGGTCATCTCGCAAATGGCTTTGTAAATCGGTACCAGTGCATAGCCAAAGCAGAACATGCCTAACACGATGACGGCCAGCTTGCCCATCATTTTGGAATTTTCACGCTCAATCTTTATCACGATGTGACCTGGGCAGTGGTGTCAATGGCCGAAAAAAATCATCTTGGCCATGAAGCCTGCAAAAAAGACTAGCGCAACCGAAGCCAGGGTCAACGCCAGGCGCAGGTTGTTTTTCTTTTGTTCAGGTGTTGTCATGTGCTGGCCTGTTATCGAAGTGCTCGTCATGTGACCATCAGCCAATCACGCGGGTAGCGGCGGCATTGAGCTTGGGCGGGGTTTCAAAGGTATGGAAAGGCGCGGGAGACGGAACCTCCCACTCAAGGCCTTCAGCGCCCTTGCCGCCTTCGTCCAGCCATGGGTTGGCCTTTGCAGCAACGCCCTTGCCGCGCATAGCTGGCAACACGATGAAGAAGAAGAAATAAACCTGTGCAAAGCCAAAAAAGAAAGCCCCCACACTGGCGATGGCATTGAAGTCAGCAAACTGCATCGGGTAGTCAGCATAGCGGCGCGGCATACCTGCCAGACCCAGAAAGTGCATCGGAAAGAAGGTCACGTTGAAGGAAATCAGTGACCACCAGAAGTGGATCTTGCCACGCGACTCGACGTACATCACGCCGGTCCACTTGGGCGACCAGTAGTAGTATCCGGCGAACATGGCATACAGCGATCCGGCCACCAGCACGTAGTGGAAGTGGGCCACCACGTAGTAGGTGTCCTGGAGTTGCGTGTCGATCGGTGCGATCGCGAGGATCACGCCGGTCAGGCCACCGATGGTGAACACGAAAATAAAGCCGACCGCGAACAGCATGGGCGTCTCGAAGGTCATCGAGCCCTTCCACATGGTGGCGATCCAGTTGAACACCTTCACGCCCGTGGGCACGGCGATCAGCATGGTTGAGTACATGAAAAACAGCTGGCCGGTGATAGGCATGCCAGTGGTAAACATGTGGTGCGCCCAGACCACAAAGCTCAGGATGGCGATGGAGCCGGTGGCATACACCATGGATGCATAACCAAACAGGCGCTTGCGCGAGAAGGCGGGAATGATGTGGCTGATGATGCCGAAGGCCGGCAAGATCATGATGTAGACCTCGGGGTGGCCAAAGAACCAAAAAATGTGCTGGAACATCACCGGGTCACCGCCGCCTGCGGGGTTGAAGAAGCTGGTGCCGAAGTGACGGTCAGTCAGCGTCATGGTAATCGCGCCTGCCAGCACTGGCATCACAGCAATCAGCAGGTAGGCAGTAATCAGCCAGGTCCAGCAGAACATCGGCATTTTCATCAGCGTCATGCCGGGTGCGCGCATGTTCAGGATGGTGACGATGATGTTGATCGAACCCATGATGCTTGAGGCGCCCAAGATGTGCAGCGCAAAAATACCGGCGTCCATGGACGGGCCCATTTGCAGCGACAGCGGCGCGTACAGCGTCCAGCCCGCAGCAGGCGCGCCACCGGGCATGAAGAATGAACCGGCGAGCATCAGGCCAGCCGGAATCAGCAGCCAGAAGCTGAAGTTGTTCATGCGCGCAAAAGCCATGTCGGGGGCACCGATTTGCAGCGGAATCATCCAGTTCGCAAAACCCACAAAGGCCGGCATGATGGCACCGAACACCATGATCAGGCCGTGCATGGTGGTCAATTGGTTGAAGAGCTCGGGATTGACCAGCTGTAGGCCGGGCTGGAACAGCTCGGCGCGAATCAGCAGCGCCAGCACACCGCCGAACATCAGCATAAAAAAGCTGAACAGCAGATATAGCGTGCCGATGTCTTTATGGTTGGTGGCATACACCCAGCGGCGCCAACCCGTCGGGGCATGGTGATCGTGGTGGTCATCATGCGCATGATCGCCACTGTGTCCGTGGGGGTCTAAAACTGCACTCATCTTGGCTTCCTTTGGTGGCTAATACAGGACATTTAGCCGATAACTTTATGGGTTTGCGACGGACGGTATGGTCGGGCGCTTTAAATTGAATCTATCGAGTTTTGCTGCTTGCAGGCCGCTTATTTGCGTGCGGCCTGAATCTCGGCAGGCTGCACCAGTTGCGCTGTCTGATTTGACCAATTGTTTTTGGTATAGCTAATCACGGCAGCGATGTCGGTATCACTGAGTGCCTTCCAGGAGGGCATGGCACCAGCAGCAGCACCATTGAGCACGATCGCTATCTGCTTGTTATGGTCTGTGTCGAGCACGATGGCCGAGCCATCCAGCGGCTTGATTGGCCCTGCGCCTTTGCCGTTGGCCTGGTGGCAGGCCGCGCAATTGGCAGCGTAGACTTTTTCGCCCCTGGGCTTGATGTCTGCCAGAGTCCAGACCTTTGAAGGATCATCCGCCTTGGCCGCAGCCTCCTTGTTTTTGGCAGCGACCCATGCGCTGTAGTCCTGCGCCGAGACTACCTTCACATGGATCGGCATGTAGGCGTGTTCCTTGCCGCACAACTCAGCACAGTAGCCGTAGTAGTCGCCGATTTTTTCAGCGCGAAACCAGGTGTCACGGACAAAGCCGGGAATCGCATCCTGCTTGATGCCAAATGCCGGCACTGCGAACGCATGAATCACGTCGTTGGCGGTGACGATGATGCGGATTTTCTTGTTGACGGGTACAACCATGGGGTTGTCCACCTTGAGGAGGTAGTCGTCAGGCGCTTCGCCGGCCTTGGGGCCGCCGCTGTTGGACATCACGCGATGGGTGTTATCGAGCGTGGATACGAAACCAATGCCCTCGCCTTCGCCCTTGACGTAGTCGTAACCCCATTTCCACTGCATACCGGTGGTCTTGATGGTCAGGTCAGCGCTGGTCGTGTCTTTTTGCGCCACCATAACTTTGGTCGCTGGCAGGGCCAGTCCGATCACGATCAGGAAAGGAACGATGGTCCAGGCGATTTCAACTACGGTGGACTCATGGAAATTGGCTGCCTTGTGGCCGACCGATTTGCGGTGCTTCCAGATGGAATAAAACATCACGCCAAACACCACCACGAAAATCGCGATGCAGACGATCATCAAATACCAGTGCAGCCAGTGCATATCCTCGGCCATTTTGGTGACTGCGGGATGCAGATTGAGCTGCCGGACAGCCGGGCCACCGGGCAAATCGTTGACGGCATAAGCGGCGGTACTGGCCCAGGTGGCCAGAAATCCAAAAAATGCGCCCGTCTGCTGGGTGCCAAGCTGTTTCATGTTGCTCATGGTTTTGCTTACGTTCATCATGTTCACTTCTATTTCTTCAATTTCCAACCGAATTAACTTGCTGATTATAAAGTTAGTGCCGACCCTGCCCGGCCCGTGAGGGTTTTTTGAAGCCAATCAGCACGCGGACGACCTGTAAACGGGCACCATCACGGGGGTTTGTTCGGGGCCTTATTCGGGTCTTTATTCGGAGCCTCATTCGGGGGGAGCGGCGCTTTAAGCATACTGCGCATGTCCGCGAGCGAGACCGAACTCAGCGCGCTAATCTTGATTTTTGGTTTCGCTTTGAGCGCGTGCCCGTAGATCACCTCAAAAGTCAGCGAAAGTCGCCCATCCGCACCCGTGAGCCGCTCGGCCAGCATGGCTTCAAGACGGGTACGCCAAAGGCGACCGCGCAGAGCCGGAAAGCGTGCCGGATGAAAATTGCGCCCCAGCTCTGCCAACTCTTGCAGCAATCGCGCCGGGCTGTCATACGTCAGCGTGATGCGCTCCATGTCCATCACCGGCTCGGCAAAGCCGGCCTGCACCAGCATGTCGCCCCAGTCGTGCATGTCGGTCAAATCATGCCCTGCGGGGGGCCAGCCAAGCTGCTTGTACACCTCGCGCAGCTCAATGGCGGTATCCGGCCCCAGGCACGAAAACATCAAAAAACCGTTGACCCTCAAGGCACTGTGCCACTCGGCCAGCAGCGCCTGCGGGTCGGCGGCTTCATGCAGCGCCATATTCGCCCACAGCATGTCTACGCTGACCGGTGGCGGCAGTTCGAATCGCACGGTTTTCCGAATCCAGCGGGTCGGATTCCACCATGAAAGTGCTATTTTTTTAATAGCTGCTCGCGCTTGTAAATAGGCGGTTTCAGCCACAAAACACTCTGATTTAGAGTATTTTTTGATCAATTCAGCATGGGCTTTCAGACCACCGCGTACCGCACCCCAGTGGGCCCAGGCTGCGGGTAGCAATTTGATCCATTGAAGCCTGTCCTGCATACGGCTTGCCACCTCTTCATGCAACCAGGGCGAGGCAGCGGGGGCCACGCGCTGCCAGCGGGCCACGGCAATCGGGTCAAGTGTTGGGGGGGGGTGCTTCGTAGCCATGAAAAATGCAATGGTAGAAAGAGGTAGCCACAGGTAGAGCAGGCAGCCTTGCGAGTATATTGGCCCGGTGTTTAAAACGCTTTTCAAGTCCGCCCTTAAGCCCCTTAAGCTCAAGGCACTGCTGCCTGCAATGGCCAGCCAGTGCGCCGTATGCCATAGCTGGCCCGCAGCACAAGTCTGTGCGCCTTGCGTTGCCCGCTTTTCGCCAGGGCACATGCGCTGCACCGCCTGCGCGTTGGCCTTAGCGTCATTAGCGCCAGGACTGCCTGCGGGCTCTGAAATACACCCCGGCTTGTGTGCAGACTGCTCCAGGCATCACCCACCCGTTGATGCAACGCTGGTGGCCACCGATTACGCCTATCCGTGGTCAGAGCTCATCACCCGCTACAAATTTGGCAACCGCCCCGGTTGGGCCACTTTTTTTGCCGATTTGTTGATAGCTGCACCCGGCGCAAGGCCTGCCTTGAATGCATTGCAAGCGGGTGATTTAATGATTCCCATGCCACTGTCTGCCGAGCGCCTGCAATCTCGCGGCTTCAACCAGGCGTGGGAAATGGCTTGCGCACTGCACGCGCAATCGGGCAGCGCGGCCACGCTAGACGCCCACCTGCTGCTACGCGTCAAAAACACCCGGCCTCAAACCGAGCTACAGCGCGAAGCCAGGCTGGCCAATGTCAAAGGCGCTTTTCAGGTTGACCCTTTGCGCCAGCCTTTACTCACTGGCAGGCGGGTGTTACTGGTTGACGATGTGATGACCAGCGGTGCCTCGCTCTTTACCGCAGCAGCGGCATTGCGCACGGCGGGTGCTGCACACATCACGGCCGTGGCGATTGCGCGTACGCCTGCGCCTTAAAATTTCCCTTTAACCCATGTTCAATATCGTTCTTGTCGAGCCCGAAATACCGCCGAACACTGGCAATGTCATCCGCCTCGCGGCCAATACCGGCTGCCGTTTGCACCTGGTCGAGCCACTCGGCTTTTCGATGGAGGACAAGCTCATGCGGCGCGCCGGGCTTGACTACCACGAGTACACCCAGGTGCTGCGCCATGCCAGCTGGCAGGCATTGCTGGACAGTGAAAAACCATCACCAGCCAGACGGTTTGCAATGACCACACAAGGTTCGCGCAGTGTTTATGACGCGGCGTTTTTGCCCGGCGACTGGCTGGTGTTTGGTGCCGAGACGCGCGGGCTACCGCCTGCGGTACGCGAATCGTTTGCCGCTGACCAGCGCCTCAAGCTGCCCATGCAGCCCGGCCAGCGCAGCCTGAACCTGTCCAACAGCGTGGCCGTTGCCGTATTTGAGGCCTGGCGGCAAAACGGGTTTGGCATAGCATCATGGCAACCGGGGTAAATGTGCTATAGGGTTTTTGTCAGTAACCCTAGGGATAACGCCTGATAAGGGACTCGGCAATGCACACCGGCTTGGTTGAACCCTCGCGTTCCACCGTCACCTCCCAGGTCATTTGCATACCCGCGTTGTCGATAGGCTCTGCGGCCAGCAGCTTCATGTGGGCCCGCAAGCGGCTACCCACCGGCACTGGCGCGGTAAAGCGCACCTTGTTCAGGCCGTAGTTGACACCCATGCTGGATTCAACAATTTCAAACGACGATTCAAAAAATTTCGGCAACAAAGACAACGTTAAAAAGCCGTGCGCAATGGGGCCGCCAAACGGGCCGGCAGTGGCTCTTTCAGGGTCAACATGAATCCACTGATGGTCACCGGTTGCATCGGCAAATAAATTGACTTGGCTCTGGGTGATGGTCGTCCAGTCACTGATCGCGACTTCCTGGCCAACGCAGGCTGCCAGATCAGACAGGGTTTGAAAGCTACGCATGGGGAATTAGGCCTCCAGCCACTTGTAAATGCCCTGCCACTGCTCCAGATCACGCTCGACCCGGCTGGGTGCCACGTCAAACAGGCTCAAACCACGCGCGGCAAGGTGAATATAGTTTTGCGTGTCGCGCAGGTAGCCCAATACAGGCAAGCCAAGGCTGTCGACAAACTCATGCAGCTTGTCGGCTGCAATGGTGCGCGAATCAACCCGCATGCCGACAATGCCGACCTGTACTTTTCCGGCATGGCGGTGTTCGGCCAGTCGATCCAGAAAAGCGCGGGTGGCAAAAATATCAAACACGCTGGGCTGCAGCGGGACGATGATTTTGTCGGCCAGCTTGATGACATCATTAAAACGCCAGCCATGCAGGCCTCCAGGGGTATCCAGCACCACATGGGTCGTGCCCTTGGGGGGTTTGACAATCAGGTCAGCGCTGACATCCCAGGTTGCAATCGGCCGCGCGGCGGGCGGGCGCAAACCCAGCCAGAGCTTTGACGACTGCTGCCTGTCGGCATCGCCCAACATCACGGCATGGCCGCGGCTGGCGTAATAGCCAGCAATATTGGTAGCCAGCGTCGATTTGCCGACGCCTCCTTTTGGATTGGCAATGACGACCACAGGCATAAAAATCTCCTCTAGTGTTTCAGGGCTGATCTGCCTTGCGCCGGAACTGGCACCAGGCTTTCACGATTAAACCGGACTTTTCAGCTATGGTAACGGCATGGCAAGCTTTCCTACAACC
>JBKJOH010000001.1:0-7535 GCA_046593295.1 Polaromonas sp.
CGGCCGACTCTCGGCGATCACGCTCCAGAACCAGTGCCCGTGGCGTCCGGCGCGGACCTCGGGCGTGCGCGGGTCGAAGCGCTGGGTCGGGCGCGCATAGATGGCGGTACCTAGGTAGTCGGCACTCAACTTGGCGGTGGGGACATCGACCGGGGCGTCGCCGAGCTCGGGATAGAGCACGCGCGCCTGGCTGCGGTCTTGGTTGAAGCCGAGCAAAACACAGGCCCGTTCGTTCTGCAACAACACAATGGCGGGAAGCAGGGCGTCTTTGAGCTGCGCCAAAGGGCTGCGGACCAACTGGCTGCTCAGGTGGGCGCGCCGTGCGGCGCGTTCAAAAAGGCTGGGGCTGAGGCGGCCCTGTTCGGACGGCAAACCCGCCATCAAGGCATCCCGGGTGGGCACCTCGCCATGCGAGCGGGCGACGATCATCAAACAAGCCAGCAGCTCGTCATTGGCATTGACAGCGGCGGCTACCGAAGCCTCGCCTGGATTTTCCATATTCAGCATGCGCACCCCGTTTTGATTGGCATCTTGACGATTTAGCCTAAAAACGGCAGTTCAAGCCGTCGGAAAACAGAAAACTCTAGTATTGGCGCGTGTTTGTGGTCGATTTCCATGACTGCGGAGCAGTTCCTTTTTGGTGATTCGTTCAAGTTTCACAATGTGTTTTGAATCAATGACCTGCGCCGTGTTCTCGGTTTCAACTGCCGTTTTTAGGTTTAGTGTAATAAAGAGTGTAACAAAGCTACTGGTTGCGGGTTTCCAAAACCAAGCGAAATTGTCTTTTCTCCTTTGAAAGCAATGAATTTCAGCCGAATGTGTGGTCATGACCGAGCTCGCTAAAATCTGATCGCTTTGGCGTTCAAAAATGGCAAGTTCCCAGCGGCGGCAATGTATTCCAACGAATTGAGCGTAGCCATCCGCAGGGCAGCATTGTTGGGCCTCGAAACCCGCAACCAGTAGTACCAAATAGAGGAAACTTGGCGAGACTTTTTCTATCTGGCTTGCGCAAAAGGTGCGCAAAAGGCTTTTCAAAATAACTTTTTTACGTTACAATTATGTTACAATTGTGTTTCCTAACAAAGAAATAAGAAATGGAGCTCGATAGGGCTATGAAAAAAACGTTATCAGTCATTGCGGCCGCCGTGCTGGCGAGTATGGGGCTTCAAGCCCAGACGCTGCCCGAGCCGCTGGTACAGGCGGCACGCAAGGCAGTCGCGAGCAACCCCGATGTCCAGGCGCGCTGGAACGGCTTCAAGGCCGCCAGCAACGAGCGCGATGTGGCACGCGGCGGGTTCTTCCCGCAACTCGATCTGACGGCATCCCTGGGGCGCGAGAGCCGGGTGTCGCCAGTGCGCCCCGGTGGCGGCCGCTACGACTTCAATGCCGCGCAGCTCACGCTCAACCAGATGTTGTTTGACGGCCTATTTACCCCCAATGAGGTCAAGCGCCTAGGCTATGCCAAGCTGACACGCTACTACGAACTGGCCGAAGCCTCCGAGACTGCCGCGCTGGAGGCCGTGCGGGCCTATGTCGATGTGGTGCGTTACCGCGAGTTGGTGGATGTCGCCACGCAAAACTATGTCGAGCACAAGCAGACCACCGGGCAGGTCGAAGAACGTGCCAACGCCGGTGTTGGGCGCCGGGTTGATGTGGAGCAAGCCAACGGGCGCTTGGCGCTGGCCGAGTCCAACCTGCTGACCGAGCTGACCAACCTGCACGACGTGAGCGCGCGTTACCTGCGCATCGTCGGCGAAAAATCGCCGGCCAACCTGCCGCCTTTGCCCGAGCCGTTCAAGCTTGGCACCTTGCCCGTCTCCGTCGCTGCCTTGATGCGCGATGGCTTGCAAGGCAGCCCCACACTCAATGCCGCAGTCGAAAATGTGCGCGCCTTCAACACGGCGATCGAGTCGCGCAAGGCGGCTTATATGCCGCGGCTTGATCTGCGTGCTTACGCAAGCCGGGACAACGACACCCTCGGCATCCTTGGCAACACGCGTGTGAATGGCGTGCAGCTGGTGCTCAATTACAACCTGTTCCGCGGCGGCGCCGACAAAGCGCGTGAGCGCCAGGCGGTGGACCAGAAAGAACAGGCGCGCGACCTGCAGGAGAAGGCCTGCCGCGACGTGCGCCAGACGCTGTCAATCGCTTACAGCGACGCGCGCACTCTGAGTGAGCAGCAGCGCCACCTTGATCAGCACCGCCTGTCGACGGAAAAGTCGCGCGAGGCCTATCGTCAGCAGTTCGATATCGGCCAGCGCACCCTGCTTGATCTGTTGGACACCCAGAATGAGTATTTCGAGGCCACGCGCGCCTACATCAACGCGCGTCACAACCAGGCATCGGCGCAGGCGCGCACGCTGGCCGGCATGGGTCAACTGGTGGCGGCGCTGGGCGTGAATCGGGCCGACGTGCCCAACGCCCAGGATGCAGGCCAGGATCGCAGCGGCAACGACCCGGTCGAGCTGTGCCCGCTCGAAGAATCAACGGTGGATACCCTGGACCAGATCAAGGCGCGGATCGTGATTCCGTCCCGTGTAAGGGCAGCAGCGCCAGCCACGGGCGCGGCCCCGACCAAGGTCGTCCTGGCGGCCGATGCACTCTTTGACTTTGACAAGTCCGAACTCAAGGCCGATGGCAAGAGCAAGCTAGACACCTTGGTGGAAAGTCTGAAGGGCGTTGTGGTTGACGTGGTGATCGTGGTGGGCCACACCGATTCGATGGGCTCCGATGCCTACAACCAGCGCCTGTCCCTGGCGCGTGCCGACTCGGTCAAGGCCTATCTGGTCAGCAAGGGGGTCGACGTCAATCGCGTGCGAGCGGTGGGCAAGGGTGTGAGCCTGCCGGTGGCTGATAATTCCACGGAAGAGGGGCGCGCCAGGAATCGCCGCGTTGAAATTGAAGTGGTGCCAGCGCGCACGGCCACGAAGTGAAGTGTCTGGGCGGGTGAGGCCGCCTACTCGCCTACTCGCCTACTCGCCCGCCGCGCACTGGCGCGTGTCATTCTTCGGTGTGGTGCTGCGCAAGGGCTACGGCTTGGGTGCCATGGCCATGATGCTCGGCGGCCTGATCGAGGCCCACGATGCAAAAGACATGGCCGGATACCGCTTTTGCGTCGCGCAGACCATCACCGTCAACACCACGGCGGCGGGTGACAATGCGGCGCGCTGCAGGCCGGCGCTTAAGGCGCTGTGTCGTCCCGGTGGGAGGCCTGCGTCATGAGGTAGGCCTCCAGTTGTTCGATGGGCAGCGGCTTTGAGAACAGGTAGCCCTGAAACTGTTCGCAGCCCTGCTCGATCAGGACGTTCCGCTGCTCCTGCGTTTCCACGCCCTCGGCCACGACTTCCAGCTTCAGGCTCTGGGCCAGTGCAATGATGGCGCGCGAAATGGCGGCGTCGTGCGAGTCGGTGAGCAGGTCGGCCACAAAGCTCTGGTCGATCTTGAGCTGGTCCAGCGGCAGGAGCTTGAGCACCGACAGCGACGAATAACCCATGCCAAAGTCGTCGAGCGCCAGCGTGACGCCCAGCGCCTTGAGCGTGCCCATCTTGGCGAGCGTGATCTCCATGCGGTCGGCCAGCAGGCTCTCGGTGAGTTCGAGCTTGAGCCGGTGCGGCCGGATGCCGCTGCGCTGGATCGCAGCCATCACCATGTCCACGAAATCCGGGTGCCGGAACTGGCGCACGCTCACGTTCACCGCAATGTTCAAGCCGGCCGTCTCCGGCCGCGTGGCCCAGGCCGCGAGCTGTTCGCACGCGGTCTCTAGGGCCCACTGGCCCAGGGGCAGGATCAGGCCCGTGTCCTCGGCCACGGGGATGAACTCTGCCGGTGCGACCAGTCCCCGCACGGGGTGCTGCCAGCGCAGCAGGGCCTCGACGCAGGTGACGCGGCCGTGGCGGTCCACCTGCGGCTGGTAGTACACCAGAAACTGCTTCTCCCGCAGCCCGACCCGCAGGTCCGAACTGATGGCCGCGTTGGCGCTGACGCTGGCTTGCATGCCGGGGTCAAAGAAGCAGACCGTGTTGCGCCCCAGGGTCTTGGCCTGGTACATCGCGAGGTCGGCATGCTTGAGCAGTTCGCTCACACTGTCCTGCTGACCGTTGAGCGAGGTCACGCCAATGCTGACGGTCGTGTAGTGCTGGTGTCCGTCCAAGTCGAAAGGCTCACGCAGGTGGCTCAGTATTTTTTCGGCCACGATCCGGGCCTTGGTGGCGTCCGGGTCGTCACCCAAGTCTTCCAGCAGGACGACGAACTCGTCACCGCCCAGGCGTGCCACGGTGTCGGTCTTGCGCACGCAGTCCAACAGACGCGCGGCGACTTTCTGCAGCAGCAGGTCGCCCTGGTGGTGACCCAGGGTGTCGTTGAGAATCTTGAAGTGGTCCACGTCGATGAACATCAGCGCGCCCTGGCGCCGCGTGCGGGTGCTCTGGGCCTGCAGGTGCTGCAGCCGGTCCAGCAGCACCTGCCGGTTGGGCAGCTCGGTCAGCGAATCGTAGAAGGCCAGTTGGTGAATTTTGTCGTCCGCCGCCTTGCGCTGGGTGATGTCGCGCCCGACGGCCACCCAGTGCGTGAGCTCGCCCGATGGCGCGAGCACCGAGACGATCTCCAGTTCCACCCAGAACCAGGCGCCGCTCTTCTTGTAAATCATCAGCTCGTTGCGAACCTGCTTGTTCTGCTGTAGCCCTGTGGACATGCGGCGCAATTTCCCGATCTGAGAGTCGGGCCCGAGCAGCATGCCGGGCGTCTGGCCGAGCACCTCGTCGCGACCGTAGCCGGTGTGGTGCTCGAACGCATCGTTGACGAACACGATACGTGGCTCCGACTCGTTGGCGGGCGAAGCCTCGGCGATGAGCACAATGTCGTTGAGCCGCGAGATGCTGGCCTCCAGCAGCATCAGCTGTTCCTGCGACTTGCGCCTCTCGGTCACGTCGCGGAAGTACACCGCGAGTCCTTCGGCGAACGGGTAGGCGCGCACTTCGAGCCACTTGCCCAGGGAGGGGTAGAAGTCCTCGAACTCCACACGGCGATTGGTGGCGATCGACTGCTGGAGCTGCTGCATCAGGCGCTGCCCCACGCCGTCGCCAAAATCCTGCCAGGCCTGCTTGCCCAGCAGGTCGCCGGTGGTACGCTGCAACAGCCTTTCGCTTTCCCGGTTGAGGTAGGTAAAGCAGCACTGGCGATCCAGCGTCACGAAAGCCTCCGTGATGCTGGCCAGCGTCGTCGTCAGGCGCATCGCTAGGCGAAGGGTTTGGCGCTGCGCCTGCTTTTGGTCGGAAATATCCTGAAGGGCTCCCTGAATGCGGATGATCTGGCCGCTTTCGCCGTCCTGGCCATACACGGCCTCGCCAACCGTTCGCACCCACTTGCGGGTCTTGGGTGTCTCCTCGATCTGCATTTCTTCGTCGAAGGGGGTGCCGGTTAGCCCGCAGTTCTGGATCAACGAGTTGATGCTTGCACGCCATTCCGGTGTGTACTTGGCCGCCATCTCATCCAGCGTGATCGGTGTGTCCGCGGCTAGGCCAAGGATGGCAGCGAACTCATCCGAGTGCATGAGCTGGTTGCCCGGCAGGCCGATCGACCAACTGCCGATGTGCGCGGTGCGCTCGGCCATGGCCAGACGGGCCAGCGCGCCATGGTCGGGCGCGAGATCGGCTTGGGCGGATGCAGGCGGGGCCGGCCCCGCAGCGCGGTCGGTGAGGGAATCCTGGGGCATGGGCGGCAACAGCTCCGCTCGGAGGGCGGGCTGGACTGGTACGTGAAAGTTCTTCATGTGTTAAGCCGCATATGAACCGATGTGAAAGTAGACATCGCGTAGCTTACAAGTTTATGAGGCGGCCTGGTTAACGACATGCCTTAGAGAGCCTGAGAACGTTGAGCTGAAGCGGTTTTGGAACTCGCGCATCGACAGCCCCGCCTGGAATTGTATTCGGTTCATTAACATGACGAGCTCCTTGGCACTGGATGGACATCCAACATACTTGCTTCGGCATCTGAGACAAGTCACTAATCAGGCAGATCCAAGGTGCGAAAAATGCGCATCAGTGGCACAACCCGATTGACAAAATGTCAAGCATTTTGCAAAATTTAAGTAAGTGCTTGTTAAGTACTTGAATAGGTCACAAAATATATATAAAGTTACCACAAAAATGTAAATTTATGTTACTTTCAGAGCATCGTCTAAAACGAATCAGAGAAGTTGGGCGGCGATTCGGCGAAATTAGGTATCGAAACGAAGGAGGATAGCCACCATGAATGCGCTTGATGAGCTCAGGCAATGCTCGAATGTTGCCACCTTGAAGCCCGCCTTGCAGAGGCTGTGCGAAAAGTTCGGGCGGATTGCAAGTCTGGACGTCCTTACCGCCATGCATGAGGGCAGGAAGCAGGCGATCTGCTTCTTGAGGCTGGCTTCACCCGAGAAGGAAGAGACGCTTATGAAAACCCTGGGCGTGGGCCGTTTCGGGGGAGAGATCGTGTTTGTGGTGGATCTCAACGCCCCCGTGACCAGCGAGGATGCAGGTCCGTCCTCTCAGTGGGCCGAGTTCGATGGTTTCGAGTAGACCCGATCGCACTGGTGTCGTGCTTCATTTTTTTGGAACTTAACCGGTTGTTGGCGAGGAGTGAGAGCTCCTGTAGGATATCGCGAGCGCTCCTTTGGGGCGTGGTTCAAAAAGTGGGTAGTGCAACATTCGTTCTGTAATTTCCCCGAGCATTGAAACTGAACCTGTTTGGAAGTATCTGGCTTTAAGTGTGGTGCCCGGGGCCGGAATCGAACCGGCACGCCTTTCGGCGGGGGATTTTGAGTCCCCTGCGTCTACCAATTTCACCACCCGGGCTGCTGGGCGCGAAGCCTTAAATTATGGCACAGTGTGGGCTATGAAATATCCAACCATTGAAGACGCGATTGGCAAGACACCGCTGGTTGCGTTGCAGCGTATTGGGGCAAGTGACAACGCCGTGCGCGGTAATGTGATTCTTGGCAAACTGGAAGGCAACAATCCGGCGGGCTCGGTGAAAGACCGGCCTGCGCTGGCCATGATTAAACGCGCCGAGGAGCGCGGTGACATCAAGCCAGGCGACACGCTGATCGAAGCGACCTCGGGCAACACCGGCATTGCGCTGGCCATGGCCGCCGCCATCAAGGGCTACCGTATGGTGCTCATCATGCCGGAAGACCTGAGCATTGAGCGCGCCCAAACCATGAAGGCCTTTGGTGCCGAGCTTTTGCTCACACCCAAAAGCGGCGGTATGGAGCACGCCCGTGACCTGGCCGACAAAATGGCAGCAGAAGGCAAGGGTACGGTGCTGGACCAGTTTGCCAACCAGGACAACCCACGCATTCATTACGAGACCACAGGCCCGGAGATTTGGGCTGACACCAACGGCAAGGTTACGCATTTTGTCAGCGCCATGGGTACCACGGGCACCATCACGGGTGTGTCGCGCTACTTGAAAGAGCAAAACCCGGCCATCAAAATCATTGGCGCACAGCCCAGCGAAGGCTCGCGCATCCCGGGCATCCGCAAATGGCCTGAAGCCTA
>JBKJOH010000133.1:0-10161 GCA_046593295.1 Polaromonas sp.
GCCGCGTCCCGTGGCCTCACGCCTGCCAAGCGAGCCGCCCAGGTCAATCGGCTTGCCCGTGGCCACGCCGGTAGCGGTGGAGCCGGTGTTCATCGAATAGGTGTCCATCATCCACGCCATGATCTGCTCGTTGGTGTTGACGTCAGGCGCCGGGATGTCCTTGTTCGGGCCGATGATGACGCCGATTTCGCTGGTGTAGCGGCGCGTGACACGCTCCAGCTCGCCGCGCGACAGCTTTTTCGGGTCTACGCGAATACCGCCTTTGGCACCGCCGTAAGGCACGTTGACCGCAGCGTTTTTAACCGACATCCAGGCCGCCAGCGCCATCACTTCAGACAGCGTCACGTCTTGGTGAAAACGCACGCCACCCTTGCCCGGCCCGCGTGAGAGGTTGTGCTGCACGCGGTAGCCTTCAAAGTGCGTCACGGTACCGTCGTCCATGTGAATCGGCACATCGACGATCAAAATGCGCTTGGGTCGCTTGAGGGTTTCAGCCCAGCGCGCCAGGTTGCCCAGGTGCGGTATGACGCGGTCAACCTGTTGCAGGTAATTGCCCCAGGCGCCGAGGTTATCGGCCTGCAGGTACGACGGAAGAGGGTGGGTGCCCGGTGCGGGTGTTGTTGAAGCGGCTTGCGACATAAAACGCCTTTAGAGAAGTTAGGTGTGCAGAGCTTAGGACGCCGCCCGTCAAATGTCCAAGACAAGCTTCATGTCATGCCATGCAAAAACTCCCGATGCACCGCAGCGAAATTGGTGTCTGACCCCAATAACTCACAGCACTGCAATCAGGTCGTGAACTGTAGCGCCGCCAGCCGCGCGTACACACCGCCGCGTTGCACCAGCTCGTGGTGCGTGCCTTGCTCCACCAGCTTGCCGTGGTCCAGTACCAGTATGCGGTCGGCCTGCTGCACGGTTGCTAGCCGGTGCGCAATCACCAGCGTGGTGCGGTCTTTCATGGCTGACTCCAGCGCGGCCTGCACCATGCGTTCGCTCTCGGCATCCAGCGCGCTGGTGGCTTCGTCCAGCAGCAGCAGCGGGGCGTTTTTCAGCATGGCGCGGGCAATCGCAATGCGCTGGCGCTGGCCACCTGACAGCCGCACGCCACGCTCGCCCATAAAGGTGTCATAGCCTTCGGGTAGTGCGCTGATGAAGTCGTCCGCAAACGCGGCTTTGGCTGCGGCTCTGGTTTCTTCATCGCTTGCACCGGGCTTGCCGTAGCGAATATTCTCTAACGCGCTGGTTGAAAAAATCACCGCATCCTGCGGCACGATGCCGATGCGTTGGCGCAAGTCACTGAGTGACATGTCGCGTGTGGCAACGCCGTCAAGTTCAATGCGGCCTGACGTCGGGTCGTAAAAACGCAGCAGCAATTGAAACACCGTACTTTTTCCCGCACCGCTGGGGCCGACGATGGCTACGGTTTCACCCGAGGCGACGGTTAATGAAAAATCGGTCAACGCCGCTTGGGTGGGGCGCGAGGGGTAGTTGAACGTGACTGCTTCAAATTTAATAGCGCTTCCCGCCCGTATTGATTGGGCTACAGCCTGTTTACCTAACGATTCAACAGGGGAAGTAATGGCTGATTTGCTGTCCAACAGCTCCATCAGCCGCTCAGTTGCGCCCGCAGCGCGCAGCAGGTCGCCATAGACCTCGCCCAGCACCGCCGTAGCGCCTGCCAGCAGGATGACGTAGACTACGGTCTGACCCAAGTGGCCCGCCGTAATATCTCCGCGCATCACCGCTTGCGTGCCTTGATACAGGCCCCACAGCAGCGCGCCAGAGGTGGCGATGATGATGAAGGCGATCAGCACCGAGCGCGCCTTGGTGCGTCGCACGGCGGTATTGAATGCCATGGTTGTTGACTGGTTGAAGCGCGTCGCTTCACGCTGCTCTGCGGTGTAGCTTTGCACCACGGGAATAGCGTTGAGCACTTCTGACGCGATCGCACTCGAATCAGCCACGCGGTCCTGGCTGGCGCGCGACAACTTGCGCACGCGGCGGCCAAACCACACTGCGGGCAGCACGATCAGCACCAGCACGCTAAGAACCTGAACCATCAAATACGGGTTGGTATAGACCAGCATGAAGAGCGCGCCAACACCCATCACCGCGTTGCGCAGCCCCATGCTCAGTGACGAGCCGACCACCGTCTGCACCAGCGTGGTGTCGCCCGTCAGGCGGCTCAGTACCTCACCGGTTTGCGTGGTTTCAAAAAACTCGGGGCTTTGCTTCAACACATGCGAATAAACAGCGTTGCGCAAATCAGCTGTCACGCGCTCGCCCAGCCAGCTCACCATGTAAAAGCGGCCTGCCGAAAAAAGCCCCAGCGCAGCAGCTACTGCAAACAACTCGAAAAAGTGGGTGCGCAGCGTTATCAGTTGTTCACCTTTGTCCTCCGCACTCATGCCGCCACCTACCAAGCCACCATCAATCAGGCTGCGCAACGCCAGCGGAAACACCAACGTGGCAAGGGCGGCCATGACCAGAAAAAAACCAGCCAATGCGATGTGGCCTCGGTAAGGACGCAGAAACGGCAGCAGGCCAGACAGTGAGCGCGGCGAGCCTTTGGGCGCGTTGGAGGGTGATGAGGTAGCCATTGCACGAGTTTAGTCGGGGAAAGTTTTGCTATCTAAAAGTCAATATTTCCGTGCTGGTTCAAATTGGTGTACCTCACACCAGTTGCCGCAAAGTCTGCAAGCCAAGAAAAAATCGCCGCTGCATGTTCTCAAGCGGCATAAAGCCAAAGTGCTTGTAAAACGCAGCCGCCGCGTCGTCTTTGGCATCCACTACCAAACCAGTAACGGCCAGCACTGACTCGGCCTGTACAACTTTTTTGCAGGCATCTATTAACAGCACTGATCCGATTCCGCGCTTTTGAAAATCCGTTGAGACTGCAAGCCTGCCGAGTAGTGCGACAGGGACGGGATACTTGGGCAATTTTTTGGTCACGCTTGCAGGCAAGTCGGCACATTGCACGTTGGCGGCGCTCAACGAGTAATAGCCTGCTACCGTGCTTTCGCTTGTCGTCGGCGAGGCCAAAAAAATGCGCGACACATTGCGACGAACGTCTTGCGAGGCGTAAAGCGCCAGGTATTGGTCTAGCGCCAACTGCCCGCAACTAAAAGCAGATACGTTAGCCAGCTTGTCCAGCGGGCGAATATGAAGCAATGTCACGCGACGACGGTCTTAACATGTGCTGCTCGGGCGTACTGTTTTTGCATGAAGCCGTTTTGCGCGCAGCAAAGCCGCATTGGGCGGCGCTGGCGCGTCAAGGGCTACTAAAAACGCATCAAACTCGCTGCGCTTGAGGCGAATGCTGGCCTGCATGCTGTGAAATTGTTCAGACGAAATTACAAACGCCAGCTCACGGCCATTTTTTTCAATCGCCACAGGTTCTACCAGCGCGGATTGCAGCACTTGGCCGAAGCGAGTTTTGGCATCGGTTGCAGTCAAAGTTAGCATGGCGGGTTCCTGATTAAAGTGATTATTTTAACCATTTTGATTAATGGGCGCTTCTAGAAATTCAGATTTTCGGGATGAAGTGCAAGGTGCCCGGAGCGCAGGAACCTGAACGTACTTTAGGTACGTGAGGATTTCGAGCACCGCGCAACACCGCAATTCGCCCGAAAAATGAATTTATAGAAGTGCCCTAATGTCGTCACATCCTCAGCGGCGCAGCATACCCCGTCATCTCCAGATACCCGCTGCCCACGCGCTTGCCGTTGCTACTCCAAAGCTCGCTCAGGCCTTCCCAGTAGATTGCGCCGGTTGACTGGCGGCTGCCCTGCTCCTGGTTGTCTATGACGGCGCGTACGGTGTAGAAGTCTGCCGGGGTGCGGACTATCCATTCCACCGGGTAAGTCGTTTGCGTGAGCGGGCTTTTCCAGCTGCGGGTGGGTTTGAATATCACTTCACCGCGGCTGAAGATGTAGAGCTCACCGCCCGATGTTTTTGCGAGGCTTTGTGTCGATCGGAATGATCCGCCATCCCACACCGCGTTGCCGTCCTTGTCGCGCAGCCTGAAGGCGGTGAGGGCGCTGCCGTCGTCCAGGTTCATGCCTATCCAGTCCCAGCCGATCGCGCTCTTGTGAAGTATTTCTTCGCTCCATTCGTGATCCAGCCAGGCCTTGCCAGTGACTTCAAATGTCTGGCCTTTGATTTGCAGGCTGCCGCTGGTGGCCAGTTGCGGCTGGCTGTAGTAATAACTTGCCTGCTTTTCCTCCGGCCCCTTGCGTGACAGGCCTTGTTTGCCTTGCAGCAGCACCGCTTGCGTCTCTGCAAATTGCAGGTCGATGGCGAAGTCTGTTGCGGGTAGTTTGGCGACGTAGCTGCCACCTTTGCTGGCTAGTTGCCAGTCACGCAGCTTGAGGTTCATGTCTGTGTTGCTGGCGTTAGCCACGCCAAAACCATCGCGCGCAATGCGCTGGTCATGCCAGAGCTTTTTGCCAGCTACATCGGTGATTGCCGCATGTGCAAACAGCAGTTGTTTGGCGGCAAATTTTGACTGCATGGCCTGCGTGCCTTCGACACGCGTGCGAAAAAAAGTTAACTGGAAACCAAATAGACGATTAGCAGATTTGGCTTGCCCGGTGATGTACCACCACTCGGTTCTGAAGTCAGGGTGCGCGCCCCTGTCGCGCGGGAAGGTCAGTGTTTTTGCGGGCAGTGCATGGGCTGAAGGCATCAGGCTGCTCAATCCTGTTAGCGCGATCAAGCTGCTGGCCATTAACTGGCGTCTGGGCCTATTTGGCAAAGTCAAGGGTGTCATACCTTCAATTCTCGCAGTTAGGCAGTCTTGAGTGCCCTTACCAGTCTTCTTTAACCGCCAGCACTGCGTCCCTGCCCGCCGCAGCACGCCCAGCCAGCCACGCTGTCACCGTTCCAGCCACGACCACCGCAGTACACAGGGCTAGCAGCCGTAGCCAGGGGGTTATCAAATCCATAGTCCAGTGAAAACTTTGCGGGTTCACGACATGCACCAGCACCACAGCTACCAGCAGGCCCAGCCCCAGGCCGGCGATGGAGCCCATCAGCGTCCATGCCGCGCCTTCGCCTGCCACTACCGCCAGAATTTGCCGTCGCGTGAGGCCTAGGTGGGCCAGCAAACCAAACTCTTTGCGCCGTGCCAGCACTTGCGCGCTAAAGCTAGCCGCCACGCCAAACAGGCCAATCGCAATCGCCACGGCTTGCAGCCAGTAAGTCACGGCAAAGCTGCGGTCAAATATTTTTAATGAGATGCTGCGTATCTGGCGGGTTGATGCGAATTCAATCAATGCACCTGCGTTGGAGTCCATGCCCGTAAAACGGTCGGCCTCAAGCCGCACGGCCTGCTCGACGTCGCTGCTCACGGCATTGGCATCCAGCCAGATGGCGAGGTCGTTGACGCGGCTGTCGCCCGTTAGGCGTTCGTAGTCGCTTTTGGCCATGGCAATCGCGCCAAACTGCCGCGCATAGTCGCGCCAGATACCGGCGACGAAAAATTTCGGCACGTTGTCAGGAGCTTTAGGTGCTATTAAATCAATAGCTTGTCGCGCTCGTATCTGTTGGGCTACAGGCCTAAAAGCACCTGAAAAAACCTTTGAAAGCGGCTCAAACGTGCTCCCAGGGCGTGCGCCATACAAATCAGTCATGGCTTCGCTGACATAAATCGCTATCTGGCCAGGCGGCACGGGCAAAGGGTTGCCAGTCATAGGCAGGGTAGTGGCCGGGTCGCTGATGTCGCGGGCTATCAGCGCCACGGTGGGCTGCGATGCATCCAGCAAGACCGAAGTCGTGCGCAGGCTGCTGACGCGATTCACGCCTTTGACTGCGGCAACAGAGCGTACAAAGTCGGGTGTGAAGTACACCGTGTCGCCAGCGCCGCTAGCCGAAGGCGCAGCCGTGCGCATGTACAGGTCGGCTGGCAACACCACATCCAGCCAGTGCGTGACTGAATCACGAAAGCTCGCCACCATCACCGTCAACGCCACCGCCAGACTGAGTGACGCGACCACGCCACTCACCGCTACCGCAGCACTCGCACGCACGCGACGCGAGCGCTCGACGGCCAGCATGGGCAGCAGGCTGTGGGCAACCCAGGGGATCAGGATCAGGCGGTCATACAGCAGCGCAATCAGCCAGGGCAGGGCGGTGATGCCACCCACCAGCAGCAGCGCGACTGAGATGTATGCGGCAAGAGGAATGCCGTGTATGGGCGGTGTCAAGGCCAGCAATGCACCCGCAGCGATCAGCATGAGGCTCAGGTAATGGTTTTTGTTTTGCACTGGCGTAGCACCAAGGCCTTTAAGTGTTTGCGCGGGCGGCAGTTTTTGCGCGGCGCGTGCGGGCCACCAGCCGCCGACCAGCGCTGCGGCTATGCCCAACGCGCCGTAGCTCACAGCCGCCAGGCCGCTCCATTGCAGGCTGGGTGCCACGCCCGCAAAGTAGCCGCCGCCCAGGTCGCCGCCCAGCACGCGCAGAGCCAGTGCGGCGAGTGCTGTGCCCAACGCAATGCCCGCAGCGCTGCCCAGTAGACCCAGCAACCCGGACTCGAGCAGTACCAGCCGCAAACGCTCGCGTCCGGTTAAGCCCAGTACACCCAGCAGCGCAAACTGCTGCGCACGTTTGGCCACGCTGAGTGACAGCACAGAGAACACCAGGAAGGCCCCCGTGAACAGCGCCACCAGCGCCAGCACGGTGAGGTTGACGCGGTAGGCGCGCGACAGATTGCTCACGCGCTGCGCGTCGTCCCCCGGCTCGGATGTGGAGATGCCTGGCGGCAATGCCAGAGCCTGCACAAAAGCTGCGCGGTCAACGCCGGGTTTAAGCCGCACATCAATGCGCGACAACTGGCCTGTTTTGCCAAACAAATCCTGCGCTGCTGCAATGTCCATCACAGCCAGCGCAGCGCCGCCTGCGCTCACAGAGCCTGCAACTGTCACGTCTATCAATTTCAGGCCGCTTTGTAATTTAAAACGGCTACCAGGCAAGCTCTGCCGGGCCGCAGCGTTTATAAAAATAGTGCCGGGCGTGAACAGCGAAAAGCGGTCTACGTCGCTTGCCGCGTTCTTGTCAAGGACTGGCATCAGCGCAGGCGCAAGCTGCGCCACCACCAGCGCGTCCAGGCCCAGCACGCGTATAGCCACTCGCTTGCCAGTGGCCGTGTCGCTTGCAGCCAGCGCGTAGGTCGCAAGCTCCAGTACCGGGCTGGCTACAGCTACTTGCGGGTGGTTGGCAACGCGCTCAAAAATGCTTTCGTCAAATGTCCCCTGCACGGCGCGCAGCTCAAGGTCTGGCTGGCCATTGACGGAGCGCACGGCCTGCGAAAATTCGGCTAATGCAGAGGCATTGATGAGGTGTACCGAAAACGCCAGCGCCACACCCAGCATCACCGCCACCGCAGCGGCCAGGTTGCGCCACGGGTGATGGCGAAGCTCTTGCCAGGAGAAGCTTCGCAGCAATGCGGGTAGCAGACTTGTTTGTGGCACAGCTATTACCGAAGTGCCCTATTACCGAATTCCGTCCGGCATCAGATAAAGCACCCGATCCGCTCTGCTCGCTGCGGCTTCAGAGTGCGTCACCAGTACCAGCGACGCGCCATGCTCACGTGTCTGCGCGATCAATGCATCCATGACTTTTGCTGCCGTGGTTGGGTCGAGATTGCCGGTTGGTTCATCGGCTAGAAGCAGGCTGGGTCGGTGTACCAGTGCCCGCGCAATGGCAACACGCTGCAACTGCCCGCCGCTGAGTTGCTGCGGCAGGCGCGCGCCCAAGCCTGCAAGCCCCACGGCTTCGAGCATTGCATTCACTCGCGCGCTGTCACTGATGCCGAGCAGCAGCAGAGGCAACGCCACGTTTTGCGCAACATCAAGATGCGGCAGCACATGAAAGGCCTGAAACACAAAACCGACGTGTCGGCGCCGCAGCAAGGCGCGCTGGTCGTCGGGCAGGCTGCCAAGGTCGATGCCCATCAGCGTGACCGTGCCCTCATTCCAGCTGTCGAGCCCGGCCATGCAATTGAGCAGCGTGGATTTGCCAACACCCGACTCGCCGACGATGGCGACAAACTCGCCAGGTGCGACATCCAGCGAGACGTTGTTGAAGATCACGCTGTCGCCGTAGCGCTTGCCCAGGGCCTTGATGTGCAGCGTCATGCGGTGTGAAAAGGGTGTGCGGGCATGGTTTTCATTGTGCCGCTGAAAGTGCCTGTACTTTGGTAGCGAGGTGCGCTTTTACCGCGATATTGCTGGCCAGCCCAATGGCTTTGACGTAAGCCTCGCGAGCCTCGCCGGTTTGCCCAGCCAGCACCAACAGGTGGGCCCGTGCGGCCCACCATGGCTGGTACTTTTGTGTTTCGGAAGAATGCTGTGCCTGTAGCTCGTCTAGGGCCAGCAGGCCGCTTGCCGCACCGTCGGCGTTGGCGACTGCGCAGGCCCGGCTGACCTGTGCCCCCAGGCTGGGGGAAAAGCTCAGCAGGCCGTCGTAAAGTGCGACTAGCGCCGGGGCGGGCACGTTCCGGCCCAACCGCCGGTGCGTATGCGCCGACTGTATGGCCGCTTCAAGCTGGCATGGGCCCAAGCGGCCCATGCGCGATGCCTGCATCAGGCGCTGTTCGGCCTCCGCCATCATGTCTGTATCCCAGAGGCTTGTGTCCTGGCTGTCCAGCGGCACATAAGCACCTTCTGCGCTGCGCCTGGCGTTGGCGCGCGATTCGCAAAACAGCATCATGGCCAGCAGGCCAGCGGGTTCAGGCTCATTGGGTATCTGCTCGCACAGGATGCGGCCCAGCGCGATGGCTTCAGCCGTCAGGCCCTGGCGTGCGCGGTCGGCGCCATCAACGTCTTCCCAGCCGGTGCCGTAGGCCGCGTAAATGCCGTCCTGCACATCCTGCAGGCGCTGCGGCAAGTCGGCGGCAAGGGGCTCGGTAAACGGGATGCCTGCGGCACGCACGCGTGTCTTGGCACGCACCAGCCGCTGGCTGAGCGTGGTCGGTGATATGAGAAAGGCACCGGCCATGCGCGCCACGTCCAGGCCCAGCACGGTTTGCAGCATCAGCGGTGCGCGGGCTGCCGGGTCTATGGCTGAATGGGCGCAGACAAACAGTAGCCGCAAGCGCTCGTCGGCGACTGCGCTGAATTCATTTTCAGCAGCAAGTTCATCGGCCATGAGCAGCAGTGTTTCGCCAGCCGCTTCACGCACCTGGCTGTGCCGCCACTGGTCGAGGACGTTGCGGCGCGCCACGGTGAGCAGCCAGGCCAGCGGGTTGGCGGGCACGCCATCGCGCGGCCAGCTATCGAGTGCTGCGGCAAAGGCTTCGGCCAGCGCGTCCTCCGACGCAGCGATGTCCCTTGTGCGCGCCGACAAAATAGCCAGCAGCCGCCCATACGACTGGCGGGCTGCCAGCTCTGCTACCGCATGCGCTGGCAACGCGCTCACAAATCAGGCACCTTAGGGCGCTACAAATGCAGGCCGCACTTCGACCCCGCCGGTGGACGCGCACGGTGCGCGTGCCGCCCATTCCAGCGCGGTGTCCAGATCGGGCACGTCGATGACGAAGTAGCCGCCCAATTGCTCTTTGGTGTCGGCAAACGGGCCATCCTGTACCTGGCGTTTGTCACCGCGTATGCGCAGGGTGGTCGCTGTCATCGGTGGCTGCAGGCCATGGCCTGCAACAGCGATCCCCGATGTGCGTACAGCAGTGACATAGGCCATCCAGCTGTCCATGACGGCACTGGCAGCGGGGGTGCTGCGGCCTTCAAAGTCGCTGGCGGACTGGTAGAACATCAACATGTATTGCATAAAAAAACTCCAGAAAAACTAACGAGCGATGCTGCTCACTTGAATGACGCGGCAGCCCGTGCCATTTCGACAGGGAATGAAAAATTATTTTTCATTTTTTGGTATCGCTGCCTGCCGGTATGAAGCATCTACCAGTGCCAGCACCTGCTCCAGCGCGTCAGGCGCATCGCAGGCGACCACATGCCGCTCGGGCATGGAGCGCAGCCAGGTGATCTGCCGTTTGGCCAGTTGGCGGGTGGCGAAGATGCCTTTGTCGCGCAGCTCATGCATGGCAAAGTTGCCATTTAGGAGCCTGTCGGACTTTGGGAGCATCGGCTGCAAAAGCGCCGCAGCGGTCCATTTTTCACCGGCTTTTTGACCCATAGTCGGGCTATGGGCCTGCAA
>JBKJOH010000205.1:0-8286 GCA_046593295.1 Polaromonas sp.
CTGAGCATCAAAAAACCGACTCTGAACACCCAGTTAACCCTTTTGTAGTGGAGCGATTGCATCTCGCCCCTATATGGATCAATGACTTACGCGTTTAACTGTCGAACCCGGGTGGTACGCGCCAGCCAGGCGCTGCTGGACAACACCCCGCTGGTTGACACCCTGCACCGGGCGATTTCGCTGGGCGATATTGACAAGGCCTTGACTGACCGCACCTTGCGGGCGCTGGCCGTTACCGCGTCCAGCTACAGCAGCGGCGTGCATTGGACGTTTTGCCAGATGGCGACTGAGCGGGCATCCGATTTATGGAGCAGACCAGGCCGGCGTGCCGAGTTTCAGCCCATCACGATTGAGCACCTGATGGCATCAAGTGCCATTCCGTTTTTGTTCCCCGCCACGCCGCTGTGGGTCGATGGCCGTCGCGAGTATTTTGGTGACGGCTCGATGCGCCAAAGCTCGCCGCTGTCGCCAGCCCTGCATCTGGGGGCCAACAAGGTGCTGGTGATTGGTGTCGGGCAGCCCGAGCGGGCGAGTTTTGGTGGCGATACAGCCAGCGTCCAAGGGTTGGAAGGGCCGAACAACACGGGCCGGCCCACGCTGGGTGCGATTGCCGGACATGCCCTGGCCAGCGTCTTTCAGGACACCTTACAAGCCGATGTCGAGCAGGCCAAGCGCGTCAGCAAAACCGTGCGCCAGATGCCGCGCGAAATTGCCGCCATCATGCCCTACCGGCCTGTCGATGTACTGGCGATTTCACCATCGCAGTCGCTTGATGCGCTGGCGCAGGCCCATGCACATGAGCTGCCAACAGGGGCGCACCATGCGCTCGAAGGCCTGGGCGCACTGGGTGCAAAGGGCAGCCCCGGCGGTGCGGCGCTGGCCAGCTACCTGCTGTTTGAGCCCGGCTTCGTCAAGGCGCTGATGGCGCTTGGTGAGCGTGATGCCTATGCTAGGGCCGAGGAACTGCTGGCTTTCTTTGGCTGATCTTACTTGACATTGGCGCCATTGCCAAGCGGTAGATATTTCACAGCCTCGGTGCCATAATCGCGCCATATTCACTACGGAGAAATCCTTGGAAAGCAGCAGTACTTGCTAGCTTTCAACACCGCAGACTGACGATTTACCCGCCATGGGTAGGGTCAAGGCCAGGGGTTGAAAGCGATGCACATTCACCCCCCCTTGCTCCGTTATAGCCTGGCAACTATGTGCTGGGCGCTAACTTTTGATTCCGCCTCACATTCAAAAGGCCGTCAGCCATGCTCAATATTTTTACCCTCGCCAACGGACGCCTCTTTCAGGAAGAAATCGAGTCGCTTGAAGAGCTCTCCAAGTTTCAGCCGATCTGGGTTGACTTGGAATCCCCCACGTTAGAGGAAAAACGCTGGATCAAGCAGTACTACGGCCTGTCGATTCCTGAAGACGCGATGGACGAAGACATCGAGGAGTCCGCGCGTTTTTACGAAGAAGACAACGGCGAGTTGCATATCCGCTCCGACTTCTTGATTGCCGACGAAGACGAGCCGCGCACGGTGCGCGTCGCCTTCATCCTGAACCTTGTCAACGACGACCTCAAAAGCAAGGGCGTGCTGTTCTCCATCCACGATGAAGACGTGCCGGTTTTCAGGCTGCTGCGGATGCGCGCCCGGCGCGCGCCAGGGCTGATTGAAGACGCGAAAGAAGTGCTGCTCAAACTGTTCGATGCCGACGCTGAATATTCAGCCGACACGCTCGAAGGCATTTACGTAGAGCTGGAAAAAGTCAGCGCCCAGGTGCTGTCGGGCGACGTGACCGATGCGCTGGCAGGCGAAGTGCTGGGCGCGATTGCCCGGCACGAAGACCTGAATGGCCGCATACGCCGCAACATGATGGACACCCGCCGCGCCGTCAGCTTCATGATGCGCAGCAAAATGCTGAACGGCGAGCAATTTGAGGAAGCCCGGCTGATTTTGCGCGACATCGACTCGCTCGACTCACACACCGCTTTTCTCTTCGACAAGATCAACTTTTTGATGGACGCAACGGTTGGTTTTATTAACATCAACCAAAACAAGATTATCAAGATTTTCTCGGTCGCCAGCGTCGCGCTGCTGCCGCCCACCTTGATCGCCAGCGTCTATGGCATGAACTTCAAGGGGTTTTTTCCCGAACTGGAATGGGCCTACGGTTACCCTTACGCGCTGGTGCTGATGTTTGCCAGCGCCGTGGTGCCGATGTGGTACTTCCGGCGGCGCGGTTGGTTGAAATAGGCTAGTACTGCGACACCGGGGCAGCGGGGAGGACAGGCACGTCACCGCCCTCAAACGCTCTGAAACCGCCCGCGTAAATACCCAATGATCTTGTCCGACTCATAAAGCCACTCGCTTTTGCCTGCGCCATCCACAATTTTCAAGCAAGGCACTTTGGCAAAACCCCCTTGCTCGATCAGTGCTTGCCTGTCAGCGCCTTCATGCTGTGCGTCGATTCGCTTGATGTTGAGTGAAAGGCGCGTTATTTCTTGCCGCACCTTTGCGCAAAACGGGCAGGTTTTGTACTGGTACAACGCCAGTAGCTCGCATTGCTGGTCAACCGTATCTTGCGCGGCTTGCGGGCGGATTAAACCTTTGGGTCGGGTGATGGCTTCCTTGAGCAGCATGACGGGGCCAAGAACGATGCGCAGGTTTTTGAAGAAGAGGCGAATAAAAAATTTCATTTCATCAACGCCTCAATCTCATCCGCATCCACCGGCACACCGCGCGTCAGCAGCTCGCAGCCCGTGCTTGTGACCAGTGCGTCGTCTTCAATCCGGATGCCGATGTTCCAGAACTCTTTGGACACGCCTTTGGCGGGCCGCACATAGATGCCGGGCTCAATCGTCAGCACCATGCCGGGCCGCAAGATGCGTGAGGGTTTGCGCATCACCGAGTTACCGTTCGCATCTTTTTCCGCGCGCGGCTTGCTGCCGGGTTCTGTGTAGTCGCCGCAATCATGCACATCCATGCCCATCCAGTGGCTGGTGCGGTGCATGTAGAACTGACGGTAAGCACCTGACTCCATCACGTCGTCTACGTTGCCATGTTTGGCTTTTGACAGCAGTCCTACATCAAGCATGCCTTGCGCCAGCACGCGCACGGCTGCGTCGTGCGGGTCGATGAATCGTTTGCCGGGCTTAGTCACTTTGATGGCTGCATACTGTGCCTGCAAAACGATGTCGTAGAGCAGGCGCTGGGCGGGTGTGAACTTGCCGTCAGCCGGAAAGGTGCGGGTGATGTCGCTGGCATAGCCGCCCAACTCGCAGCCCGCATCAATCAAACACAGCTCGCCGCGTTTGAGCTCTGCGTCAGCGGCGCGGTAGTGCAGCACACAGGCGTTGGCACCAGCCGCGACGATGCTGGTGTAGGCTGGATATTCAGACCCATGGCGACGAAATTCGTGCAGCAGTTCGGCTTCTAGGTGGTATTCACGCGGGGTCTCATTTTTAGGCGAGCGTAACATCGTGACAGATAGCTGCATGGCACGAACGTGCGCGGCCGCAGAAATAGCCCCGGCACGGCGCAGGATGGCGATTTCATGTGCGTCTTTGGTCAAACGCATTTCATCGAGCAGCTTGCACAAATCGTGCTGGCTTTGCGGGCATTGCGCCCCGCTGCGCACCAGGCCGCGCACCTTGCTCAACCAGCCATCGACTTGGGTCTCAAGCCCCTTGTGCGTTGCGAAGGGGAGCCACACGGCGTTTTGATTTGCCAGTAGCGCAGGCATTTTGTCGCCCAACAATTCAACGCTGAAGGCTTGCGTCACACCAAGGGCGCCAGGTGCCGCTTTGGGGCCGAGGCGAATGCCGTCCCAGATTTCGCGCTCCAGGTCTTTGGGGCGACAAAACAAGGTGGTCTTGCCGCTGGCCTCAATCGCCAGCCAGCTGCCCGGTTCGGTAAAGCCGGTGAGGTAATAAAAGTAGCTGTCGTGCCGATACGGGAAGTCGCTGTCACGGTTGCGCGGGGACTCGGGCGCGGTGGGTAAGAGCGCAATGCCGCCGCCTGCGGCTTTGAGGGCTTTGGCTATGGTTGCTCGGCGTTTTTCGTAAACAGTGGTCATGTTAATTACTTGGGTCAATGCGATTAAGGGCGTTAAGTTCAGCCAGCCGTGCTGGCGTGCCAACGTCCGTCCAGTCGCCTGGGTACAGCTCGGCGCTTACCTGCTGATTGTCCATCGCCGCGCGCAGCAGTGGGGCCAGTGCGGCTTTTATACCTTGCGGGTTACCCGATGGCAAGTGAGGCAGCGCGTCAAAAAACGTTTTGCGATACAGGGCGATGGTGCTGAAGGTGTAGCGCGGCTGACTGGAGTATGCAGGCAGGTTGAGCGCAATGCCATCGCCAAGGCCCCCTCCAAGTCCAAAGTCGCCTTTCGGGTTGTGTACCGGGTTGGGCACCAGCCACACATGCGCCAGCTTGTTGCTGGCCGCAAATGCATCCACCGCGCTTTGCAAAAACTTGAACTCTGGCACAAACACATCACCCGCCAGCACCCAGAACATAGCCCCAAGCTGCGGCAACGCACGCGCAATGCCGCCTGCGGTTTCCAACGCAGCGCCGAAGTCATGGCCCTCATGGGAGTATGAAATGGATAGCTGACGAGTGTCAAAAGGCCCGTTTTGTCCGTTTTTATGGGCTTGCAGCCTTTTTTGTACTTCAAAATGCACGGGAATTTGCTCACCAAGCCAGGCAGTGTTGATGAGCAGATCATTAAACCCGCCTCGCGCCAGCGCCTCAACATGCCAGTCAATCAATGCCTTGCCGCGCACTGTCAGCAGCGGTTTCGGGATGCTGTCGGTCAGCGGGCGCATACGCTCGCCACGCCCGGCGGCGAGGATCATGGCCTTTATGGGTTGCTCGCTTTGATTAGGGATTTGATGCGTCATAGAGGCTAAATTATCGCCTTTTTAAGGGCATAAAACGGCTCCAGCCCAATCAATACGGGCGTGACCAGCTATTAAATAAATAGCGGCGCATTTTTCTTATCTGGCCACTGCCGCTCGGCCTGGCGACTGGGGCTGTAGCGCATCCCGTAAAATCGCAAGGGTTAACAGCAGGCCGTGCGCTTGGCTGGCTCTTCAAATTCCATTAACACATCCTCTGACTCTGGACCTCACCTCATGGCTGCTACCTCCTCACCGCTCATGGCCAATTGCATACGCGCGCTCGCCATGGATGCCGTCCAGCAAGCCAACTCCGGCCACCCCGGTGCGCCCATGGGCATGGCCGACATCGCCGTCGCGCTATGGGGCAGGCATCTCAAGCACAGCCCGCACAACCCGAACTGGTTCAACCGCGACCGTTTTGTGCTGTCCAACGGCCACGGCTCCATGCTGCTGTATGCGCTGCTGCACCTGACGGGTTACGCATTGCCGATAAGCGAACTCAAAAACTTCCGCCAGCTGCACAGCAAAACCCCAGGCCATCCCGAGTTGGGCTACACCCCCGGCGTCGAAACCACCACCGGTCCGCTAGGCCAGGGCCTGAGCAACGCGGTCGGCATGGCGCTGGCTGAAAAGCTGCTGGCCAAGGAGTTCAACCGCAAGATTGGCGATGTTAGCCATGCTGTTGTTGATCACAACACCTATGTCTTCATGGGCGACGGTTGCCTGATGGAAGGCATCAGCCACGAGGCCGCAGCGCTGGCCGGTGCCTGGCGCTTGGGCAAGCTGGTTGCGCTGTATGACGACAACGGCATTTCAATCGACGGCCAAGTCGCGCCCTGGTTTATTGACAACACCGCGCTGCGTTTTGCGGCCTACGGCTGGAATGTGATCGGCCCGATTGACGGGCACGATGCAGCCGTGGTGAGCCAGGCAATTGTGGATGCGAAAAAATCCAGCGACAAACCCACGCTCATCATCTGCAAGACCCATATTGGTAAGGGTTCACCGAACCGCGCCAACACCGCCAAAGCACACGGCGAACCGCTGGGCGCTGAGGAAATCAAGCTCACCCGCGAAGCCCTTAATTGGCCTTACGCGCCGTTTGAAATTCCCAAGGAAGCCTATGACGCATGGGACGCAAAGGCCAAGGGCCTGACGCTTGAGACTGCGTGGGTTGCCCAATTCGCCGCGTACAAAGTGGCCTTCCCCGAACTGGCTGCCGAGCTGACACGCCGCATGAAAGGCGAGTTGCCAAAAGGCCCTCATGGATTCTCGCAGCTCGCGGTCGATACCGTTATCGGCGCGCATACCAAGGCCGAGACGGTGGCCTCGCGCAAGGCCTCGCAGCTCGCGCTTGAGTCTTTCACCGCTGGTCTGCCCGAGTTACTTGGCGGCTCGGCTGATCTGACTGGCTCCAACCTCACCAACACCAAGTCAACCCCTGCCCTGCGCTTTGACATGAACGGTGAAGTCGTTGTGACCCCGAATGCCGACGGCGTAGGAGTCATTGGCCGCCACATCAATTATGGCGTGCGCGAGTTCGGCATGGCCGCCATCATGAACGGCGTGGCGCTGCATGGCGGCTACATCCCCTACGGCGGCACCTTCCTCACGTTCAGCGACTACAGTCGCAACGCCATCCGCATGGCCGCCCTGATGAAGCTGCGCGTGATTCACGTCTTCACGCACGACTCCATCGGCCTCGGCGAAGACGGCCCGACGCACCAGTCGATTGAACACGCCGCCAGCCTGCGCCTGATTCCGAATCTCGACGTATGGCGGCCGGGCGACACCGCTGAAACCGCCGTCGCATGGGCTGTTGCATTGCAAAACAAAACCAAGCCAACGGCCTTGTTACTCAGCCGCCAGAACCTGCCCTACGCACCCAAAACCGATCTGGGCGAGATCAGCAAAGGCGCTTACGTGCTGGCTGAACCGGCTGAAGCGGGTCTGAATAAAAAGGCCCAGGCCGTCATCATTGCAACGGGTTCTGAAGTGCAACTGGCCTTGAAAGCGCAAGAGCTTTTGGCCACCATGAAGATCGCCGTGCGTGTGGTGTCCATGCCCAGCAACACCACCTTCGACAAACAAAAACCAGCCTACAAATCAGAAGTATTGCCACAGGGCCTTCCACGCATTGCGGTTGAAATGGGCGTGACGGACGGCTGGTGGAAATACGGCTGCGCAGCGGTTGTCGGCATCGACAGCTATGGTGAGTCAGCACCCGCACCAGTGCTGTTCAAGCACTTCGGCTTTACGCCTGAGAATGTGGCGGATACGGTACGCAAGGTGCTGAAAAAATAAACTGCTTCGCCTCCCGCTCATCCCGAACGGACAACAAAATTTTTAACTTCCAGGAGCAAAAAAAATGACCATCAAACTAGGTATCAACGGCTTTGGCCGCATCGGGCGCAACGTGTTGCGTGCAGCCGTTCAGAATTTTTCAGACATCGAAATCGTTGGCATCAACGACTTGCTGGAGCCTGATTACCTGAAGTACATGTTGCAGTACGACTCGGTGCATGGCCGCTTCAAAGGGGATGTGTCGGTGGACGGCAACACGCTGATCGTCAACGGCAAAAAAATCCGCCTGACGCAAGAGCGTGATCCGTCTGCTTTGAGGTGGAACGAGATTGGTGCTGACATCGTGCTGGAGGCCACGGGCCTTTTCCTCGACAAGGCATCGGGCGAAAAGCACTTGACTGCTGGCGCGAAAAAAGTCATCTTCTCGGCACCATCAAAAGACGACACGCCGATGTTCGTCTTCGGTGTGAATGACAAGACCTATGCTGGCCAGGCCATCATCAGCAATGCCTCATGTACCACCAATTGCCTGGCACCGGTTGCCAAGGTGCTGAACGACAAATGGGGCATCAAGCGCGGCCTGATGACGACGGTACACGCCGCCACCGCCACGCAAAAAACCGTTGACGGCCCGAGCAACAAAGACTGGCGCGGCGGGCGTGGCATTCTGGAAAACATCATCCCATCGTCCACTGGCGCGGCCAAGGCCGTCGGTGTTGTGATCCCCGAGCTGAACAAAAAGCTGACTGGCATGTCTTTCCGCGTGCCAACCTCTGACGTGTCGGTGGTTGACCTGACCTGTGAACTGACCATCGAGGCGAGCATGAAAGAAATCTGCGCCGAGATGAAGGCGCAGAGCGAAGGCGCGCTCAAGGGCATCCTGGGCTACACCGAAGACAAGGTCGTGGCGACCGACTTCCGTGGCGACACCCGCACCTCGATCTTTCACGCGGACGCCAGCATTGCGCTGGACGGCACGTTTATCAAGATCGTCGCCTGGTACGACAACGAGTGGGGCTACTCCAACAAGTGCCTGGAGATGGTCAGGGTGGTTGCCAAGTAAGCTGGCGCCCCCATGTGGACAAGAAAAC
>JBKJOH010000266.1:0-4372 GCA_046593295.1 Polaromonas sp.
TGCGCCAGCGGCTGCTGAAGCTTGGCGAGACCCCTGAGCGGCTGCGTGACCTGAGCATCTCGCACGAAAGGTTGGGCGTCGTGGCCCGCGCACTGGGGCGCATGGATGAAGCGCAAGCCGCCTACTTGGAAGGTTTGCAACTGCGCCAGCGGCTGCTGAAGCTTGGCGAGACCCCTGAGCGGCTGCGTGACCTGAGCATCTCGCACGAAAGGTTGGGCAACGTAGCCAGCGCATTGGGGCGCATGGATGAAGCGCAAGCCGCCTACTTGGCTGGGTTGGCATCTACAAAGCACTTGGTTGATACCTATGGTGAAACCGTCACTGCCCTGGAGGTTCTGGCGGCAGCCCACTCTGGGTTGGCAACTGTGCTGAGGGGATCGACTGATGTTAAGCAAGCAGAAAAGCACAAACACACGGCTATTGGCTTGTACCGCCGCCTGGCGACCGTAATGCCGCACGAAGCCCGCTACCAAGCAGCATTGGCCGCGCTTGAAGCACCGGACGATCAATCAGTGTGAATTGATTTGCTACATATTCGATAGCTGCTCACGCCCGTTTTTATTGGGCTAGCGCTTGATTTGATGCTTGAAATGGCCTGGTTTTTAGGCGGCTTGCAGAAATTTTTGCCCAAATTTTGGTTTGAAAACGTCAAAATGATTTTTTCGAACCATTTTATAAGGCTAAAAATGGCTGCAAGCCAATAGAAACGGGCGTTCCAAGCTACTAAAAACATAGCGCCTGTTTTTAACTGCAGCTTGCATAAGTCAACCCCGCAGCCACCTTCAGCCGCCTGTTCAATGTCACACAACTGCCCTTGAACTGACACAAGCGCGTCAGCAGCGGCTTTCACAATCTTGTGCATGACAAGCCCAACACCCAGCAACGCGGCGACCACACAACTTCACGATTTACAGCAGCAGTGCCTGCTCATCCTGCGCTGTACGGCCAGAGCCATGGCCAGCACGCCGGGTGGTTTGCGTTTTGAAGCGGGTACCAAGCCGTGGCTGGAGGGTTTGGCGGGCTACCTGGTACTTGCGCAGGAGCATTCAAGTGACGAAGCGATAAAAACTGACAAGCCAGTACTTGAAAAATCGGTTAAAACCGTTGTCATACCTTTATCATCAAACTGATAAACACTCTTGCTTACGTTTTGCTGAGAAAGACCTGCCTTGCTGCCTCCTCTATTAAATTCGCTAAATGCCTTGAACCCCCAGGGGCCTTCGCCGCCGCAGCCCGCTACAGAAACATTGCCCGTGCGCAAACCATCAGCCCAGCCAGCCGTCCCGCCAGTCGTCCAGTTTCTGGACCGCGACCACAGCATTCTGGCCTTCAATGAGCGGGTTCTCGACTGGGCCAAACGTGCCGATGTGCCCTTGCTGGAGCGGCTGCGTTACCTGTGCATCGTGTCGTCCAATCTGGATGAATTTTTTGAAGTCCGCGCCGCGCCGCACCTGATTGCGGCGCAGGCCGGTGGTGTAAGTGGTGCCAAGGGCGAATACAGCGCCCAGTCGTTTAAGGCACTTTCAAGCGCAGCGCATGACCTAGTGGCGCGCCAGTATTCGCTTTACAACGACGATTTGCTGCCGGCTTTTGAGCAGCACGGTATCCGCATCGTCTCGCATGGCGAGCGCAATGCGGCCCAGCGCAAGTGGGTGAAGGAATATTTTGAGCGGGCAGTGCGGCCCTTGCTGATTCCGGTCGGGCTGGACCCGTCGCACCCGTTTCCGCAGGTAGCCAACAAGTCACTTAACTTTATTGTGCGGCTCAGTGGCCATGATGCGTTTGGCCGTGAAAACGACATCGCTATCGTCAAGGTGCCGCGTGTTTTGCCACGCTTTATTCACATGCCTGGCAAGGGGGGCCAAAAAAGCACTTTATTTTTATCGCTTTCAAGCGTGATTCGCGCTCATCTGGCCGAGCTTTTTCCGGGTCGGCATGTGGATAAGTTTTCGCAGTTCCGCGTCACCCGGCATTCCGATCTGTCGGTTGATGAAGAGGACGTTAAAAACCTGCGTACCGCCTTGCGCCAGGGTCTGGAGCAGCGCCATTACGGTCAGGCGGTGCGGCTTGAGGTGTCTGTGGGTTGCTCTGAATACCTCTCCAGCTTTTTGCTCAAGCAGTTCAATCTGCCTGCGCTGGCGCTTTACCGTGTGCATGGGCCTGTCAATCTGGTGCGCCTGACGCAATTGGTTGACTTGGTCAATGATCCGAAATTGTTGTTTCCGGTTTATCGCGCCTGCTACCCCACGCAACTCGGCCATGTCGGCCGGCCGGGCCAAGAGCAATCGTTTTTTGATCGCCTCAAGCAGGGCGATGTGTCCATCCATCAGCCGTTTGAAAGCTTCGATGGCGTGCTGGCTTTTTTGCGCGAGGCGGTGAACGACCCGCAGGTGCTGGCCATCAAGCAAACCATTTACCGCACCGGGACTGACTCTGAACTCATGCTGCTGCTGCGCGAAGCCGTGCGCCTTGGCAAGGAAGTCACTGTGGTGGTGGAGCTGAAGGCGCGCTTTGATTAAGAGGCTAATATCAACTGGGTCGAGATGCTGGAGTCGATTGGTGCGCAGGTGGTTTACGGTGTGGTCAGCCTGAAAGCCCACGCCAAGATGCTGCTCGTCACGCGCAAGGAAGGCCGGCATCTGGTGCGTTACGCGCACCTGTCAACCGGCAACTACAACCCCCAAACGGCGCGCCTGTACACCGACATCAGTTACCTCACGGCAGAGCCGCTGCTGACGGCCGACATCGACAATGTTTTTGTGCATCTGGCCGGCCAGAGCAAGCTGCCAAAACTCAATCATATTTTGCTGGCACCGTTTCATTTGCAGCGCAAGTTGATCGAAAAAATCGACGCGCTGGGTGAGGCTGCCATGCAAGGCAAAGACACACGCCTGGTGGCCAAAATGAATGCGCTGACGGATGAAGATATGATGCTGGCGCTGATCCGGGCAGGGCAGCGCGGCGTAAAGATTGATTTGATCGTACGCGGTGCCTGCATGTTGCCAGCGCAGGTGCCGGGCGTGACCGACAACATCCACGTGCGCTCCATCATTGGCCGTTTTCTGGAGCATTCGCGGGTATTTTATTTCCGCAGTGCGGGTGAAGAAACCTTGCTGCTTTCAAGCGCCGACTGGATGAACCGCAACATGCTGCGCCGGATTGAACTGGCCTGGCCTGTGACCAACCCGGTCATTCGCCAGCTCATCATCGACGAGTGCCTGGTGGCGTATTTGCACGACACCAAAGATGCCTGGGATTTACAGCCTGATGGCACTTATCGCCGTGTCGGCAACGACGTGGCTTCAGGCACGTCCAAAGCCGTTGAACCTCAGGGCGCGCAGGCGGCCTTGATGGCGCGTTATTCGGCACCACGTCAGCGCGATACGACATCGGGATAAGACGTGGACCTGATCTTGTGGCGTCACGCAGAAGCTGAAGATGGGCTTGAAGGTCAATCTGAAGCTGGTAGTGCGCAAGGCCATGATCTGGAACGCTCGCTGACATCACGCGGCGAGAAACAGGCCATCCGCATGGCCAACTGGCTGGACCGCCAGTTGCCCGAGGGCACGCGCATTCTGGTCAGCCCGGCGCGGCGTTGCGAGCAGACTGCGCTGGCACTGGGCCGCAAATACAAAATCCGCACAGAACTTGCACCCGGTGCCACGCCTGCCCAGTTGCTTGAACTGGTGCAATGGCCCGCCGCCAAATCGCCCATCCTGATAGTCGGCCACCAGCCCACCTTGGGCCAAACGATTGCGCAGTTACTGGGCTTGCAGGAAAGCGAATGCCCGGTCAAAAAAGGGGCCGTTTGGTGGTTGCGTTACCGCACGCGGGAGCGCGAGCACGACAGCACCGGGCAGACCGTGGTGGTGACGGTGCAGTCACCAGAAGTTCTTTAAACGCCAAACAGCGTTAATGCCCACGGCGTTTTTTGCCAGGCCACGACTTCTTCCTTGAGCAAATGGCTTGACTGCGGAAAGGCCCCTGTCCAGCCGGGTCGGCAGGTCAGTACAAATGTCTTGCTCTGGTCTGGGCCAAGCTCAAGCTGCAAGCCCTTGAGGTCCGGGTCGCGCCTGGCATGGCACAGGATGACGGCCAGGCGCAGGCACAGCAACTGCCGCACGAAGACCTCGTCTTCGAAATCGGCTTCGAGCTTATGCAGCTTGCCGCGGTGGCCCAGTACCAGCAGGCTCAGGCGATGCAGCTCCGGCAGTGTGAAACCCAGCGCGTCGGCATTGTCCAGAATGTAGGCGCCATGCTTGTGGTAATCGCTGTGGGCAATATGGCTGCCGATTTCATGCAACAGGGCGGCCCAGTCCAGCTTGCGCTGAAAACGCCCCAGCTCTGCCGGGGGCAGACCGCTGCTGACTTG
>JBKJOH010000166.1:0-17919 GCA_046593295.1 Polaromonas sp.
CTTCTATAAATTCATTTTTCGGGCGAATTGCGGCGTTGCGCGGTGCTCGAAATCCTCACGTACCTGAAGTACGTTCCGGTTCCTGCGCTCCGTGCGCCTTGCACTTCATCCCGAAAATCTGAATTTCTAGAAGTACCCTAAAGTGCCCTAAAGCGGCCAGTCAGCCTCTCAACCTTTAGGCCTGAGCAGACCTGTCGAGAGCGCAGTCCCCAGCACAATCACCCCTGCGCAGATCAGCATCCAGAGCGTGACATGCTCGCCCAGCAGCAGCACGCCGATACGCATGAAAAAAAGAACGCCCCCCAGATCGCGGTCAGCAGGATCAAGTCCGCAAGCCAGGGCTTTGGGCTTGCCTGTTTCGCTGAAGTCGGTAAATTCAAAGCATGGTTTCCTGTAGTGCGCCTTCCAGTTTCAGCAGCGCAGTTTTACGATCAAGGCCGCCAGCATAGCCTGTAAGCGTGCCGCCTTTGCCCAGCACGCGGTGGCACGGAACAATGATGCTAACCGGATTGCGCCCGACTGCCGCACCCACAGCGCGTACCGCCGCCGGATTGCCGATGCGCTGGCTGACATCGCCATAGCTGGCTGTTGCGCCCGGCGCAATCGCCAGCAAGACCTGCCACACCGCTTGCTGGAAAGCCGTGCCGCCAGACAGATCAAGCGGCACATCGAACTGTGTGCGTTGCCCGTCGAAATATTCCTTGAGTTGCCGGGTAGTTTTTTGAAGCACCGGGTGACTTGCGTCTTCGGGCCAGCTTGAGCCCGTCACCCATTCTTCAGGTAAGTGCCGCTGGCCTTCAAACCACAAACCCGCCAGGCCTTTGTCTGTTGCAGCCATGATGATGCGGCCCAGCGGGCTTTGAAAGCTGTGCTGAACGATGGAGGTGTCGAATTTCAAGTGTGCTTCAAAAACTCTAGGCAAACCATCCAAAGTGGGGCGCATTCAAGATTCAGGCTGGCCTGGTGCCTATCAGGGCTTTGCAACCGAGATTTGCGAAGCCGAGTTCTGGGTTGCGTCGTAGGTCAGGTTTGTGCCTGAAACATTTGTCACAGTCATGGCGGTGTTGTTTGTGCTCCTGCTGATCACGGCACTATTCATGGTGCAACTGCCTGTGCTGCTGGTAACGCAACTGGCCGTTCCACCTGGCGAGAAACTGCCACTGACCGTAGCATTCGCCACGACTGAAAAGTTGTTCGTGGGGTCACCAATCGTCGCTGTGACATAGGCGCGCCAGCCGTTACCACTCTTGGCGGATTTGCCCGCCAGCGATTTGATCGCCACGGTCGTTTTGGCGGGCTCTGTCGGCGCACCCGCTGCCAGCGAATACGCCAGCAGGTTCGTCGACCCGGCACCAAGCGCAGTGAGCCGATTGAGCGTGGCGTTGCTGGTCAGGAAGGAGGTGACGGCAGCAGGTGAGGCGGTGGTATTCGCGGCCAGTGCCAGTGCAGCAGCCCCGGTGACGTGGGGTGTTGCCATGGAGGTGCCGCTGATCGTGTTGATGGCCGTGGCACTGGTATTCCAGGCCGATGTGATGCTGCTGCCAGGACCAAAAATGTCCACGCACGTACCGTAATTGGAATAGGAGGCCATGGCATCGCCGCTGGTCGTGGCACCCACCGTGATGGCACTGGGCTCCGATGCCGGGGAATATTTGCACGCATCGGCACTGCTGTTGCCGGCGGCCACCACCATGGTGATGCCTTTGCTCACGGCACCTGCCACCGCAGCGTTCACCGACGTGGACAGACCGCCCCCAAGCGACATGTTGGCCACGGCCGGCCTCGCGGTGCTGTTGGCCACCCAGTCAATGCCAGCAATGACACCACTGTAGGAGCCTGAGCCAGTGCAATCGAGCACCCGCACTGGAATCAGCGAGATGCCTTTGGCCACGCCCCAGGTTGTGCCGCCCACGGTGCCGGCAACGTGGGTGCCATGACCATTGCAGTCATTGGTGCCATTGGTGTCGGCAATCACGTTGTAGCCTGGCATCAAACGGCCAGTGAACTCCACATGATCGGAGCGAATGCCCGTGTCTATGATGAAAGCATTAACACCCGAACCGGTCCAGTTGAAGTAGTACTGACTGTCAAGGGAGCGGTCAACCTGATCGATGCGGTCCAGACCCCACGTCGCCTGACTTTGAGGGGACGCCAATTGGTTGAGAGAAACGGTCTGGTCCTGCTCGATGTAGTCCACATTGGGATTGTTGCGAATGCCTGGCAGCGCAGCATCCGGCAAAGTGGCGGCAAAACCCTTGATCGAGTTGGCGTAGGTGTGATGCAACTGTCCACCAGCGCCGCGCATCACATTCGCGGTCTCGGTTGCGGCATCGCGCACGCTGCTCTTGAACACCACGATGTAACGCCCGGGAATTGGCCTGGACTCAGCGAAGGAATGGCTTGCGGGAGGATTGGCCTGCTGTGCAAATGTCACCGGAGCGAACACGGCGACCGCCACTGCCCACAGACTGAATGCAAGGGGACGAAAAGCAGAATATTTTTTCATGATCGCTCCGTAAGGGAAGTTACATTTTGGCATTTTACTACGCCACAATTTCGCACCCACCAAATGGGGGCACGGCAAAAAAGAGACGAGCTGAGAGTGATCTTTGCAGATTTGATTTGTCTGCCAGCGTATTGATAAACAGCTTTATTTGCCAGGTTTTGACAGCTCCAAGGTGACTTCTGTAGGCTTATCAACGCCGCCAGCAAGCAGCGCGCGGCGGCCTTCGACCGATTGCAGAATTAGCCTGTTGTCAATAAAAGCCCCCACGCGCACGGGCTTGGCCGCTTTACCATCGACCGAGATCAAGGCAACACCGCCGCCGGATGGTTTGGCAATAATGCCGACCAAGGCGTAACGGGTGCTCGGTAAGGCCGCCACATTTATTGCAGTTACCGGCACTTGCCCTCCTCCTAATGCGCGGGCAACCATGCTGGTTGTGACGGGGGTGGGTTTTGAAAGTGCCGTCGAAACGGCTGGCGGCGCTGGTATGCGCCATTCCTTCAAACCCCAGTAAACCACGCTGGCCGCCGCTACCGCCGACAAAGCGAAGGTAACAACTTTGGGCAACCACGAACTATGAGCATTTGTCATCAGCATCATTGCATTATCATGGAACCCATGCGGAACAAATCAAAGATCTATTTTGCCTGTTTCCGGGCACGCGGCGTGAGCGCGGTGGCGCGAGGCTTTACCTTGATTGAGCTGATGGTGGTGCTGGTCATCATTGGTGTGTTGGCGGCGCTTATCGTGCCCAATGTGCTCGATCGTGCCGACGATGCACGCTCGGCGGCTGCCAAGACGGATGTCAATAATTTGATGCAGGCCCTCAAACTCTACAAGCTAGACAACCAGCGTTACCCGACGGCTGCGCAGGGCCTGCAAGCGCTGATCACCAAACCTAGCGTTGGGCCTGCACCCATTAATTGGAGGCCTTACGTTGACAAGCTGCCGGGAGACCCTTGGGGGCGGCCCTATCAATATCTGAACCCTGGCATCAAGGGCGAGATAGATGTCTTGTCCTTTGGTGCAGATGGGCAAGCGGGGGGCGAGGGCAAAAATGCGGACATTGGTAGCTGGCAGTAGGAGTTATTGCAGTCGTCGCTTAGAAGATAAGCGTGGCGATGGCGGATTTACGCTGCTCGAGTTGCTGGTAGTTATCGTCATCATGGCCGTGGCCACCGCTGGTGTGGGTTTGGCAATGCGCGGCTCTTCTGCGACGCAATTGGAGCGCGAAGCCCAGCGGCTGGCGGCACTGTTTGAGTCGGCGCGTGCACAGTCGCGTATGAGTGCCACAGCGGTAAGCTGGCGCGCCACGCCTAGCGGGTTCACTTTCGAGGGGCTAACCGGTGCCACCATGCCGTCAACTTGGCTGGGTAATGATGTGCGAGCGGCGGATTCAGGCGTGGTCATGCTGGGGCCAGAGCCCATCATCCAGCCGCAACAAATTCGTCTGGTGTCGATGTCAGAGCCTGAGCGCAGCGTGCGGGTTGTGACTGATGGCATCAAGCCGTTTTCAGTGCAGCCTGGCGTGGCGCTTATTACGCAATGAATACGCCATGAATACACGCGCGAGGCGAGTTTTACGAGCAGCCGGATTCACTCTGATTGAGGTGCTTGTGGCGCTGGGTATCGTTGCCGTGACGCTGGCTGCGGGTGTACGCGCAACAGCCGCGTTAACCAACAATGCAGAGCGTCAGGCCAGCCAGTTGCTGGCCCAGCTATGTGCCGAAAACGCCTTGATCGCTGTGCGTCTGGCCAAGCAAATGCCTGCCGTAGGTGACAACGTCGTAAGCTGTGAGCAGGCGGGTCGCAGCTTGGTTGTCAAGCTGTCAGCTATGGCGACACCTAATCCGAATTTTTTACGCGTTGAGGCGCGGGTGCGTGATGGCGACATTGCGTTATTGACGCTGTCTACTATTGTGGGGCGCTACTGACATGACGAGGCTGCTAGGTACTGCCGATACCGCCGACACCGGCCCTGTTGGCCGAAAAAACCGCATCAGCCCATTGTGTGCATCTGGCGGGTTCACCTTGATCGAGCTCTTGGTGGCGATCGGGATCATGGCCCTGATGGCCGGGTTGAGCTGGCGCGGCTTGGATGGCATGACCCGTGCGCAGGCCCAGGTTCAGCAGCGCACAGACAGCGTTTTAACCTTGCAAGCTGGCTTGTCGCAGTGGTCGGCAGACCTCGATGCCATAGCGCCGCTACCCCAAACGCCCGCGCTGGATTGGGACGGGCGCGGCCTTCGAATTCTTAGGCACAGCCTGGACACCGGCACCAGCGAGCTGGTAGTCGTGGCGTGGACCAGCCGAAATATAAACGGTATGGGGCAATGGCTGCGCTGGCAATCGCCACCGCTGCGCAGCCGCGGCGAGCTGCAGGCGGCTTGGGCCCAAGCGACGCAGTGGGCCCAAAATCCGGGTGAGGCAGATAAAAAATATGAAGTCCGCGTGAGCGAATTGGAGCAGTGGCAAATTTTTTATTACCGGCGCGATGCTTGGACCAACCCCTTATCTAGCGGCGATGTAGCAGCGCAGGCAGGCAACATAAACCCAACTGTGGCGGATACCAATTTGCCCGATGCTGTGCGCTTGGTGCTCTCGCTGCCTGTTAGCGAAGGCATCAGCGGCACATTGACGCGTGACTGGATTCGGCCCACTTTGGGTGGGGACAAATCATGAGCGCTGGCCTGGCCCGGCGCGTTCGAAGCAAAGGCGCTGCGCTGTTACTCGCCATGTTGACCGTTACGCTGGTCGCGACTTTGGCCGCCAGCGCGTTGTGGCAGCAGTGGCGCGGTATCGAGGTGGAGTCTGCCGAGCGGTCTCGGCTACAGGCATCTTGGGTGCTGGTGGGGGCGCTCGATTGGGCCCGTTTGATTTTGCTTGAAGATGCCCGCTCCGGCTCGGTTGACCACTTGGGTGAACCTTGGGCTATACCGCTGGAAGAAGCACGTTTGTCGACCTTTCTCGCAGCTGATAAAACGACTACGGTGGACAAAGAAGATACTGTGCCGCAAGCATTTTTGTCAGGGATCATCACTGACCAGCAAGCCAGGTTAAACGTTTTTAACTTAGTTGACGGCGGTAAGTTGTCAGAGCCGTCTATGCGTGCTTTCGGCAAACTGTTTGAGGTGCTGGGTTTAGCACCCACAGAGCTTAACTTACTAGCTAACAATTTACGCCTTGCCCTCAGTGTCAGTGCGACCGGTGTCACCAATGTTGCCAATGATGACCTCACCAAGCAGGCTCCGTTGCTCCCGCAGCGCGTAGATCAGCTGGTTTGGCTGGGCTTGTCGCACAGTAGCCTTGAGGTATTACGACCCTACATCACGCTGCTACCGGTGCGCACGCCAGTCAACATCAATACGGCTAGCGCTACCGTTTTGTATGCCAGCATCCCTGCTTTGGACATGGCGCAGGCGCAGCGCTTGGTCAGTGCGAGGCAAAACAGTCATTTTGCAGTGCTGGCAGATGCTGCCAAAGTGCTGGGTGGGGCGCTACAGCTTGACAACTTAGATCAAAGCGTGAGTACGCGGTTTTTCGAGGTGCAAGGCCGCTTTAGGCTGGACCAAGCCGTGACGCAAGAACGCTCCACAGTGCAGCGCGATGGCCTGGCAGTCAAAGTCTTGTGGCGCGATCATGCCACCCCAGCGCGTTAATGCGCCTTGGGGCCGCCCCCCTACAATGACGAGCAAAAGTTACCCATGACTACCCTGATCGTTACCCTTGCAGCGCAGCCCCCCTCAGCCGTCACGCCTTGTGATGCGGTGCTGACGCACGATGGCAGCGTAGCGGTGCGCCAAGTGCTGGTGCCCCTGGCACTGTTGCCTGCTGCTCCCGGCGCAGAAGTTGTGGCTGTGGTTCCGGCTGGCTTACTGTCTTGGCACCAGGTTGAATTGCCCCGCGGCACCCTTGACAGGGGCTTTTTCCAAGAGAGCAATGCGCCGCGTTTGCGCGCCGTGTTAAACGGCTTGCTAGAAGAACGCTTGCTCGATGAGCCGGCCCAGCTGCACTTGGCGATTGAACCCCAAGCCAAAGCGCAAACCAAGGTCTGGGTGGCAGCGTGCGACCGCACTTGGTTAAATGCGTGGCTCGCTGCGCTAGCCCAAGCCGGCCGACCCGCCTCGCGCATCGTGCCCGAGCTGGCACCGCCTGATGCCTCTGTGGCGCTGGCTGTGTTGCACGTTATCGGCACAAGCGACGACCCGAAAATACTGTTGTCTGATGCGAGCGGCGTGACGCAGCTGCCGATGTCTGCTGTCGCTGTTGCACTGTTGGCCTGGCCTGATACGGCTGGTATATTGGCCGAGCCGGGCGTGGCCGCGATAGCAGAGCAAAACTTTAAAGGTCGCGTTACTTTGCAAACCAGCGCCCAGCGCGCCATGGCCGCCGCGCGGTCTGAGTGGGACCTGGCACAGTTTGACCTGCTCAACACGCGCCAAACGCGCATCCAAAAACGCTTGTCTAAAGGTTTCTTGAACTTGCTGCATGCGCCGCATTGGCGCGCCGCGCGTTGGGCTATGTTGCTCTTGGTGGGTGTGAACATGGTGGGTTTGCAAGCATGGGCATGGAAAGAACAATCAGCACTGGCGGGCAAACGTACGGCCATTGCCAGTACCTTGACCTCAACTTTTCCGGACGTGCGCGTGGTTGTTGACGCGCCCTTGCAAATGGCCCGTGCTTTCGCAGATTTGCAACGCCAAAGCGGCGCAATAATGGGTGCGGACATGGAGGTCATGCTGGCAAGGCTTCAGTCTGTAACGCCCGAATTAAAAGCGCCAACAGCTATAGAATTTGCAGCGGGCGAGCTTCGACTCAAGGGTCTTGGTGTTTCAAACAATGCGTTTGCCGCTATCACCGCCAAGCTGCAAGCGCAAGGTTACGCAGCACAGCTCGATGGCGACACACTGCTTTTAAAACAGGCGACAAGCCCATGAAGCTGCTTTCTCTTTTTCAGTCGTCTGAGCTGTTTCAACGCCTGCAGAGTCGTTGGGCTAGCCTTACTCAGCGTGAAAAAAACTGGCTATGGCTAGCGTTTGTGATGGTGCTGATAGCGCTTTTATGGTTTGTGTTGCTTGTCCCCGCCATGACCACGCTACGCGGTGCTGATGCGCAAGCGCGTACGCTGGATGCGCAGCTCTTGCGTATGCGTGCCATGCAGCTTGAGGCTGCTGCATTTCAAAAGCAGCCAGTTCAAAAATATGATGAGGCGCTGCGCGCGCTTACCAGCGCTACCAACTTGGCGTTGGGTACCTCGGCTAAGTTAACGGTGGTCGGTGATCGCGCCAGCGTTACGCTGCAAGACGGCTCTGCCGATGGCCTAGCCCAATGGTTGACCGAGGCTAGAGCCAACGCCAAATCGGTGCCGATAGAGGCACGACTGACCCGCTCGCCACTGGCTGGTGCCACCCGTTGGAATGGCGTGGTCGTGATGAGCTTACCTCCCCGCTAACGCCATGAAGTACCGGACATATCGGCCCGCCGCCTTGTTTGCAGCATCGTCAGCTGGATCACCGACTGCTTTGTGGCACTGGGCTGCCGCAGGGGTCTGTGTTGGGCTACTGGTGGCTTTGGTGGTGTTCGCACCCGCTCGCTGGCTTGCAGAGTGGGTGTACAGAGCCAGTGGCGAGCGGTTGAGCTTTGTTGCCCCCCGGGGGACTGTTTGGCAAGGCTCGGCGCAGCTCATGCTCTCAGGCAGTGAAGGCAGTCGCGACGCCGCCCTGTTGCCGGGGTTGACCACTTGGCGCATCATGCCTAGCTGGGGTGGCCTCTCGGTGCACTTCAAAGCGGACTGTTGCACGCTACAGGCGCTGCAACTGGTCGCAGCACCCGTAGGTTGGGGCGGTGTCAGGGTGAGTCTTGCTGATGGCCAAACGCAGTGGCCAGCTGCGCTGCTGACGGGCTTAGGAACGCCTTGGAACACGGTGCGCCCAGAAGGTCAGTTGACAGCCGTGACCCAGGGACTTTATGTTGAGTGGGTAGCCGGACGGCAAACGCTAGCGGGTCGGTTGCAGCTCGATGCCTATCAAATATCGTCCAGTCTTTCCACTTTGCGGCCCATTGGCAGCTATAGGTTTGTGTTGCAAGGCGGGGCCACGCCGACTTTGAAGCTCGATACGCTGGAAGGTAGCTTGCAACTGACGGGCGAAGGCCAATGGGTCAATCAACGGCTACAGTTCAATGGGGTTGCGACTGCTTCCCCTGAACGTGCGGAGGCGCTGTCCAATCTCTTGAATATTATTGGCAGGCGCAACGGCGCGCAAGCCATCATCAAACTAGGTTAACCCTGTATGAAATCCCCTACGCTTAAATTTCGCCGAACCGCTACTTATTTAATAGCTATAGGTACATTTACCGCAAGCGCTACGGGGCTTTTATCTTCAAATTTGTGGGCTCAACCCGTGACGCAAACTGAAGCCCCGAAGCGAGGTGAGTCGCTGACTTTGAATTTCGTTGGTGCCGACATTGAGGCGGTTGCCCGCACCATGGCGGTGATTACTGGGCGCAGCGTGGTGGTTGACCCGCGCGTCAAAGGCAGCATCACGCTGACCACCGAACGCCCGGTCACCCCTGCTGTGGCTTACAGCCAGTTTCTGGCGGTTTTGCGTCTGCAGGGTTTCACGGCGGTCAATGTCGCAGGGCTTGACAAAATCGTGCCCGAAGCCGACGCAAAGTTGCAAGGTGGGGCCGTGTTTACGGGTGAACAAGTCACGGGCGGTCAAATAGCGACCACCATCTTCAAGCTGCGGTTTGAGAACGCGGCCAATTTGCTGCCTATCCTACGCCCGTTGATTAACCCCAACAACACCATCAACGTCAATCCGGGCAATAACTCGCTGGTTATCACTGACTACGCTGATAACCTGACTCGCCTTGGCCGCATCATTGCTGCGCTTGATGTGGCCAACGCCACCGATGTGGAGTTGATTGGGCTCAAACATGTGTCTGTTGCCGACATCGCACCACTGATTATTCGTTTGATCGACGGTGGTGCTAGTAGTGTCGGTGGCGCGGCAGCGGTTGCTGAGACTGGTTATAAAACCACGGTCATAGCTGAGCCCAAAAGCAACTCGCTGATCGTGCGTGCGGCCAACCCCGCCAAAATGGCGCAGATCAAATTGTTAGCACAGAGCTTAGACAAGCCTTCGCTCAATGGCCCCAACGGGGCTGCTGGCAACATTTATGTGGTTTACTTAAAAAATGCGGAGGCCACAAAACTGGCTAGTGTGCTGCGGGCGGCCTTGGCAGGTACGGTCAATACAGGAACTGGGGGCTCTATCGTTCCAACCGGAGCGCCTGTGCCTCCTGCCGCAAGTGCGGCGCTTTCCCCTAGTGCTGCACCGACCACTGGGGGCTTCATACAGGCTGACCCTGCCACCAATTCGCTCATCATCACCGCATCAGAGCCGCAGTACCGGCAAATTCGTGCAGTGATTGACCAGCTCGATGCTAGGCGTGCGCAGGTTTATGTGGAAAGCTTGATTGCCGAGGTCAATATGGACAAGGCCGCTGAGTTCGGCATCCAATGGCAAGGCCCGCTGGGCGGCAAGGGAGACGCGCTGATTGGCTTGTTAGGCACTAACTTTGGCAGTGGCACCAGCGCCAATAAAAATATTTTGCCCTTGTCTATACAAGGGACGGGCGCCAGGGTACTGCCTTCACCAGGTCTCAATCTCGGCGTGGCGGCCCGCAGTAACGGTATTTACTTCCTGGGTTTCCTGGCTAATTTTTTGCAAACGTCTGGGGCAGGTAATATCTTGTCAACGCCTAATTTGCTGACGTTGGATAACGAAGAGGCCAAAATCGTGATCGGTCAAAACGTGCCTTTCGTGACAGGGCAATTTACCAACACTGGCAGCGGCTCAAGCGGTGGCAGCGTTAACCCATTTCAAACCATTGAGCGCAAAGACGTTGGTCTGACCTTGCGCGTGAAACCGCAAATCAGTGAAAACGGGACGGTAAAAATGACCATTTTTCAAGAAGTATCCAGTGTTGACCCTGCTTCGGTCAATTCAGCCAGTGGCTTGGTGACCAACAAGCGATCTATTGAGACCAATGTGCTGGTGGAAGACGGCTCGGTCGTCGTGTTGGGCGGTCTGCTGCAAGATCAGTTTGCGGGTAATGACTCGAAAGTGCCCGGCTTGGGCGATGTGCCGCTGTTTGGTAACTTATTCAAGTCCGAAAGCCGCAACCGCAAGAAGACCAATTTAATGGTGTTTTTGCGGCCTGTGATTGTGCGGGACGCGGCAGCTACTGATGCCTTGTCGATAGACCGTTATGACTTGATGCGTACCAACCAGCAGCAAGCGCAGCCGATCCCTAACAAGTTGGTTCCAATCGAAGGCTCACCGGTGCTTCCAGAGCTCAACAAGTAGCCATGCAAGTCGCACCTGCCACCACTTTGGCTCCGTCTGTTGCTCGTTATCCCCTGCCCTATGCCTATGCCCGCAGTCAACAACTGCTACTCGAAGACGAGGGGGGGAAACTAACCCTTTGGCTTCACAGTCTGAGCGGAGCAGGTACATCCAACATCAGTGAAGTGATGCGCAAGTTTGATGTGAGTCAAATCAAAGTGGAGCTCGCTGGTTTGCTTGAGGAGCGCATCAGCGCTGCGTATGCGCAGAGCGAATCGAGCGCCGCGACCGTCATCAGTGAAGTCGAAAGCGATGTCGATTTGTCGCGCATGATGCAGGCGCTACCAGCGATTGAAGATTTGTTAGAGACCTCGGACGACGCGCCCATCATCCGAATGCTCAACGCCTTGTTGACCCAAGCTGTGCGGGACGGTGCCAGCGACATCCACATTGAGCCCTACGAGCGCCATTCAAGTGTCCGCTTTCGGGTTGACGGCTCACTGCGTGACGTGGTCAACCCCAATCGGGCGCTGCATGCGGCGCTGATCTCGCGCCTGAAAATCATGGCCGATTTAGACATTGCCGAGAAAAGATTGCCACAAGATGGCCGTATTTCACTGCGTATAGGCACCCGCGCCGTTGATGTGCGCGTGAGCACGTTGCCCAGCTCGCACGGTGAGCGCGCCGTGCTGCGCTTGCTGGACAAAAGCGGCGAGCGCATCAATCTTGAAGCGGTAGGCATGCAAGGCGATGTGCTCAGACAGTTTGAGCACTTGGTTGCCCAGCCGCACGGCATTATTTTGGTCACCGGCCCCACCGGTTCTGGCAAGAGCACCACCTTGTATGCGGCGCTTGAGCGGCTTGACATCCGAAGGCAGAACATCATGACGGTCGAAGACCCGATTGAATACGAGCTGCCCGGTGTCGGCCAAACCCAAGTCAACCCCAAGATTGATCTGAACTTTGCCAGGGCCCTGCGCGCCATCTTGCGGCAAGATCCCGACGTCATCATGATCGGCGAGATTCGCGATTTTGAGACTGCACAAATCGCGATTCAAGCCTCGCTCACAGGCCATTTGGTGCTAGCGACTTTGCACACCAACGATGCCGCCAGCGCCGTCACGCGGTTGACCGATATGGGGATTGAACCGTTTTTACTGAGTTCGTCTTTGTTGGGTGTTTTGGCCCAGCGGCTGGTACGCAAGCTGTGCGGCCAGTGCAACGGTGCAGGCTGCCAAAGCTGCGGGAAAACGGGTTACCAGGGCCGTACCGGGGTGTTTGAATTGCTGGCTGCCAACGATGCCATTCGGGCGCAAATTCACCACAAAGCGCCAGAGGCCGAGCTTCGAGCTGCTGCTTTGGAAGGCGGCATGACGTTGATGCGCGAAGACGGTGAGCGCTTGGTGCAAAGCGGCATCACCTCGCGTGAAGAGCTGGTGCGGGTGACCCGAGACTAATATGGCCCCCACGCTTGTCGCTTCGCGTACTACGCTGCCCCCCGAGGGGGCCGTATTTTCCTTGGGGCTGCCCAGCGGGAAATCGTTGACCCCCACGTTTGTCGCTTCGCGTACTGCTCTGCCCCTCGGGTGGGCTGAACTTCGCTTGGGGCGGCCCGGCGCTTCGTTCGACTAGTCAGCTATGCCGGTTTATTCATTCCAAGCCCTCACCGCTGAGGGCGCTACTCGCAAAGGCATTATTGAGGCCGATACCGCTAGAAGTGCCCGCGCCATGCTCCGGGCGCAAGCGTTGGTGCCGCTGGATGTGGGGCCAGTTGCAGGCGGTGCGCAGAGCGCTGAGGGTGGCGGTAGTGGCAAAGGCTGGAACACACAGCTATGGAGTAAGCGCGTGTTTGGCACCACCGCGCTGGCTATTTGGACGCGTCAAATCGCTGGGCTGGTGGTAGCAGGCCTGCCGTTAGAGCGCGCGCTAACCGCCTTGGCGGACGAGGCCGAAACCCAGCCTCAGCGTAATTTGGTTGCCAGCTTGAGGGCTGAGGTCAATGGCGGCACGGCCTTTGCCGTTGCCTTGGCACAGCACCCGAGAGAGTTCCCGGCTACTTACTGCGCGGTGGTGGGTGCAGGCGAGCAAAGTGGTGACCTTGGCGTGGTGCTTGAGCGCTTGGCCGATGATTTGGAGCAAAGCCAAGAGCTCAAGTCCCAGTTGGTGGGCGCGGCACTCTACCCGGCCATCGTCACCTTGGTCGCAATTGCGATTGTGATGTTTCTACTGGGCTACGTCGTACCGCAGGTAGCGCAAGTATTTGCCGGTAGCAAGCGTGCTTTGCCCTTGCTGACGGTGGTGATGCTGGGCCTAGCCGGGTTCATTCGAAATCAAGCTTGGTTGATTCTGCTTACTATCATTTCAATAGCTGTTTGTGCGCGTATTGCTTGGGCTAGCGCATCTTTTCGAGAAAAATTTGATGCTATGTGGCTCAATGCCCCCATTTTGGGCAAGCTGGCCAGCGGCTACAACGCCGCTCGTTTCGCAAGTACTTTGGCCATGCTGGCGGCAGCCGGTGTGCCTATTCTCAAAGCACTACAGGCGGCGGCTGAAACCTTGTCCAACCGCGCCATGCGCGCCGATGCCCTCGATGCCTTGGCACTGGTGCGTGAAGGCGCGCCTTTGGCATCGGCCTTAGCGCAGAAAAAGCGCTTTCCAGGCTTACTGAGTATGTTTGCTCGCCTGGGTGAGCAAACCGGGCAGCTGCCTTTGATGCTGGACCGCGCCGCCCGCCAGCTAAGCACCCAAGTGCAGCGCCGAGCGCTCCAGTTGGCTACCCTGCTAGAGCCCCTGCTGATCGTTGCGATGGGCCTCGTGGTGATGCTGATTGTGCTGGCGGTGATGCTGCCCATCATCCAGCTCAACCAGCTCGCAAAGTAGCTTTTCCTCAGTAAAACTTCTCATCTAGAAAACTCCCATGCAAGCCAACCCTTCAATCTTCAAAGCCTACGACATTCGCGGCATTGTGCCGTCCACCATCCATGAAGAGCTTGCTGAGGCACTCGGCAAGGCGTTTGGTACTGCGGCCTTGAGAGAAGGCGAAACCACGGTAGCTGTTGGCCGCGATGGGCGATTGAGCGGGCCGGCGCTTAGCGCTGCGTTGATGCGCGGACTGGCCAGCGTGGGCGTACACGTGATTGACGTGGGCATGGTCACTACACCCCAGTTGTACTTTGCGGCCAGCACATTGGCCACGTCGGGCATACAGGTGACCGGCAGCCACAACCCGAAAGACTACAACGGCTTCAAGATGGTGCTGGCGGGCAGGGCGATTTATGGGGACGAAATTCAGGCATTGCACTGCGTGATGCTAGACGAGAGCTGGAACAAGCCCGCCGCGCCGGGCGCTGTTAGCCACGCCGACGTGTCGCAGGCCTACCGCGAGCGCATTGCCTCAGGCATCAAGCTTGCCCGACCCATGAAGATCGTCATTGACTCGGGCAACGGCGTTGCAGGTGCCTCGGCCCCGGCCATTTTTCGGGCGCTGGGCTGCGAGGTCACCGAGCTGTTCAGTGAGGTCGATGGCAACTTTCCCAACCACCACCCTGACCCGAGCAAGCCTGAGAACCTGCGCGATTTAATCAACGCACTCAAAACATCTGATGCAGAACTCGGCCTCGCATTTGATGGTGATGGTGACCGCCTCGGCATCGTCACCAAAGACGGCAACACCATTTACCCCGACCGGCAGATGATGCTGTTTGCCAGGGATGTGCTGTCGCGCGTACCCGGCGGCACTATTTTGTTTGATGTGAAATGCTCGCAGCGCCTGGCGCCCGAGATCACCGCCGCAGGCGGCGTGCCCATGATGTACAAGACTGGCCACTCGCTCATCAAAGCCAAGATGAAAGAAGTCAACTCACCGCTGGGTGGCGAGATGAGCGGACATATCTTTTTCAAAGAGCGCTGGTACGGTTTTGATGACGGCACTTACGCTGGTGCGCGCCTGCTGGAAATTGTCAGCCGTGTGCCTGATGCGAGTAGCTTGCTCAACGCCTTGCCCACCAGCTTCAGCACGCCCGAGCTGAATGTGGCTTGCAAAGAGGGTGAGCCGCATAGCGTCGTTGAAGCACTCATCAAGATGGCACACTTTGAATCACCTGCGGTCGTGCGCAGTGACGGGCCGCCCCTAGCAAGCACAGCCCCCTCGGGGGGCAGCGTACTACGCGAAGCGAGAAGCGTGGGGGCCACAATTTCTACGATTGACGGTGTGCGCGTTGACTGGCCTGACGGTTTCGGTCTGATCCGCGCGTCCAACACCACGCCGGTGCTGGTGTTGCGCTTTGAAGGGCACACGCAGCAGGCGCTTGAGCGCATTGAAGCCGACATGCTGGCGTTGCTGCGCAGTGTCAAGCCCGATGCCAGCTTGGCAGCCCCAGCCCATTAGACATGCTGCCCCCACGTTCGTCACTTCGTGTACTTCGCTGCCCCCCGTGGGGGCGCTGCGCCTGCGGCCCGGCAAAGCCGGTTCCGCAGCCCCTGCTGGTTAAGAGGACTCTTCTCCATCCGTCACTGCGTTTGCTTCACTACTCGTCGTGAAAATCCTGCTCGTCAAGCTGTCGTCGCTCGGCGATGTGGTGCATACCCTGCCGGTGGTACAAGACATTCTTGCGGCGATGCCGGAGGCGCAGATTGACTGGGTGATTGAAAAATCTTTTGCGCCTTTGCTTTCATTTTTTGTAGCGAACCAGCAGATCAAGCGCGTCATCACTTGCGAGATCAGGCACTGGCGCAAGTCACCTTTTTCCAGCGTCACGCGCAGTGAATGGCGGGCTTTCAAAGCCGCGCTTCAGGCGGACAGCTATGACGCAGTGATTGACCTGCAAGGCTTGAGCAAATCAGCACTGGTCTCAATGCTTGCACGGCTCAAGCCAAACGGCAAACGCTACGCGCTGGCCAACCAGACCGAGGGCTCGGGTTATGAAGCGACTACGCGCTGGGTGGCTGATGTGGCCTTTTACATCAAGCCGCACATCCATGCGGTGAAGCGCTCGCGCGAGCTGGCAGCGCTGGCGCTGGGTTACAGCGTTGATTTGATTCCTGATTTCGGTTTAAAACAGGCCGTAGACCAACAAATACGGACGCGCGCAGCTTCTGAAATCGTAGCAAAGACGGTGGCCTTCATACACGGCACGTCACGCGCCGACAAACAATGGCCTTTGAGTCACTGGCAAGAGTTGGGTCAGCGCCTGATTGGCGCGGGCTACAACATTGCACTGGCGCATGGCAATGCAGCAGAGCACGCCACCAGCCAAGCGATAGCGCAAGCCATATCGCTAGGGGGCAGCGTCACGGTCTGGCCGATGTTGCCGCTCGATGCGCTGACTGCCGCGCTGGCCCAATGCGTTGGCGTGATCGGTGTTGACAGCGGCGTGAGCCATATTGCCGTTGCGCTTGGCTTGCCGCATGTACAGATCTACAACTTTGACACCGCCTGGCGCACCGGCCCTGATGAGCAAAATGCAATGCGTCAAGTCAGCGTGTTTGCCACGCCCACGCCCAGCGTTCAGGCCGTCTGGCAAGCCTGGCTTGATTGCGAACAGGCACCATGAGCCGTTTGATCCTTAATCTGTATTCGCTGCTGATGTGGCTGGCGCAGCCTTTCATGCGCCGCAAGCTGGCGCGCCGGGCGCGGCAAGAGCCAGGTTATGGCGAAGCAATTGACGAGCGTTTTGGCGGGTATACCCAGCCACCTGAGGCAACGTCTGCACTGCTGTGGCTGCACGCCGTATCGCTTGGGGAAACGCGCACGGCGGCTATTTTGATCAAGGCGCTGCGCGAACAATATCCGGCGCTTCGCATACTGCTCACGCATGGCACAGCCACGGGTCGCGCAGAAGGCGCAGGCCTGCTGCGTGCGGGTGATGTGCAGGTCTGGCAACCCTGGGACAGCAAGGGCGCTGTGCAGCGTTTCTTCAATCACTTCAAGCCGCGCATCGGGCTGTTGATGGAAACCGAGATCTGGCCCAACCTGGTAGCAGAGGCACAGGCGCGCGCCGTGCCGCTGGTGCTGGTCAATGCCCGCCTGTCTGAAAAATCATTGCAGCAGGCACTGGCACTGGCACCGCTGGCCTACCCCGCTTACGGCGCACTGTCGGCGGTGTATGCGCAGACTGATGAAGACGCAAAGCGCTTTCGCCAGCTTGGTGCCCCAGTTGCGGGCGTGTTTGGCAATCTCAAGTTTGATGCAACACCTGATGCCGCTAGCCAAGCCACGGGCAAAGCTTGGCGACAAGCTATTCGGCGGCCTGTTGTGATGTTTGCCAGCTCCCGGGAAGGTGAAGAGGACGATTTTTATGCACAAATAAGTGCTACAGCCCAGCAAATACGGGCGAGAGCAGCTACGAATTTAGTAGCAAACACAGAATCCGAAAAAATATTTTCAGGCTCGGACATGCCGCACATACTGGTCGTGCCGCGTCATCCCCAGCGCTTTGACGAAGTAGCGGCGCTGGCCGAAAAGCACGGCCTGCAGGTGTCTCGCAGATCAACTTGGCCTGCTGGCCCTGCATCGAACGCAGAAGCCATGGCCGCCGACATCTGGCTGGGCGACACGCTCGGCGAGATGGCGCTGTACTACTCGCTGGCTGACGCGGCGCTGCTGGGCGGCAGCTTTGCACCGCTGGGTGGGCAAAACCTGATTGAAGCCGCCGCCTGCGGTTGCCCCGTCATCATGGGGCCGCACACCTTCAACTTTGGAGAAGCAGCGCAGAATGCTGAAGCTGCGGGGGCGGCAAGGCGTGTTGCAGACATGGCGGACGGCGTGCGTGTGGCGATGGAGCTGGTCAGCGATGCATCGTCAGCAAAGGCGCAGGCTGTAGCGTCTGGTCTGGCATTTGCAGCACGCAACCGAGGAGCGAGCGTCAAGACGCTGGATGCGCTCAGGAGTTTTGGCGGCTTGCTGCAATAGTCCGCTTTACTTTGCCAACAGCGAATTAACGACAGCCAAGTCATCCGCCATCAACGTGCCATTGGCCTGCCGCAGCTTGAGGCCACCGATCAGCACGTTGTAGCGGGCCTGTGCCAGATCGCGCTTGGTCTGGAACAGCTGGCTTTGCG
>JBKJOH010000198.1:0-3012 GCA_046593295.1 Polaromonas sp.
AGGAACACAAGCTCGAAAAACGCCTGTGCCGCGAGGTTGGCCGCGCGATTGTCGACTTCAACATGATTGAAGTCAACGATGGCGCGGCCAACCTCGCGGCACAGGCGTTTTTCCAGCTTGTGATCCTCGCGCTCAATCTTCATTGAGTTCTGCATGCGTGCGGAACTCTCCTGCTGCTCAATATCGTTTTCCCAAACTGCGCTCATGTCATTGGCTCCCATGTGGTTCACCACTGTCCTGTCTCGACGCGAATGGCTACTTCGCAGTCGTCAAAAATTTCCAGCTTCGCAATCTTCACCCGCACACCCAGCACGCCGGGCAGCAGCATCAGCCGGTGCGCCAGCTTGCCGATCAGGCTTTCCAGCAGGTTGGCATGTTCGGCTGTGCATTCATTGATGATGATCTGGCGCACATTGCGGTAGTCGAGCACATGGTTGATGTCGTCGTCGTGGGGCAGCAGCGGCTGCGTGCCCAGATTGAGTTGGGCATCGACCTGGATCGGTTGCGGTGCGGTTTTTTCATGCGCCAGAATGCCCAAGTTGGCATTAAAGCGCAAGCCCGTGAGTGTCAGGATTTGTGTGCCTCGGGTGTTGAACATGTTCTTAAAGTGTTATGGACAGAGCAAAAGCGTTTCACGTATTTTGGTCTTTCCCGCAAAGTTACATTAATGAGAAATCACGCTCGAATTTCATCAGGTGCTGGCCACCATCGACCAGCAGCGTGGTGCCGGTAATGGACTGGTTCTCAAGCGCAAATTTAACGCTGGCGGCTACATCGGCGGCGGTTGATGAACGGCCCAGTGGCGACAGCTTGTGCAGTGCTTCAAACTGCGTCTCACTCAAAAGGCGGCTGGTCAGCGTCAGGCCGGGTGCGACACCGACCACCCGAACCGCTGGTGCCAGCGCCATCGCCAGCATGGTGTTGGCGGCTTCAAGCGCGGCCTTGGACAGTGTGTAGCTGAAATAATCGGGGTTCTGGTTCCAGAGCTTCTGGTCCAGCAAATTGACCACGGCACCAGTGGCTTGTCGCTGCGTTACATGCGTGTGCAGGCCCTGGGCGAGCAATACGGCTGCGCCAAGGTTGCTGTGCATGTGCCGGTCTAGCGCTGCAAAGCTGAAACTGCCAGCATCGTCCTGCTCAAACGTCGATGCACTGTTGACCACCGCATCAACCTGGCCAAAATGCGCAATCACCTGAGGTAAAAGCTGTTTTACCGCAGTTTCATCGCTCAAATCACTACAAAAATAGGCTGCAAAGCCCTGAATACGCACGCAATCAGCTACTGTTTTTATGGCATCGGCTTTGGAGTTGCGGTAATGCACGGCCACCCGCCAGCCACCTGTAGCCAGCGCTAGCGCGATCTCGCGTCCGAGCCGCCTGGCAGCGCCGGTAACGAGAACAACGGGTGATGATGAGCTGGATGGCATGTGCTGGGTGGCGAGGCAGGTTAGCAGGTTAGGGGATCAGTGGCAGCTGAGGCGCAACCATTGACAGATGGTTGACAATTCAGGCTCTGCATTTTCTGCATTTAGCGATGACCCTGAACGTGGCAACACCCCCTAGTTTAACGAGCCCCCTCAATACCCACCTAGAAGCTCACATTCGTAAGGCGATTGAGGCCGAAGGTGGGTGGCTGGCTTTTGACCGCTTTATGGAGATGGCGCTGTATACGCCGTACTTGGGCTACTACGCCAATGATTCGCGCAAGTTTGGCACTATGCCTGCTGGTGTGAAGGATGGCGGCGGCGATTTTGTGACTGCGCCCGAGGTGTCGCCGCATTTTGGCCGTGCCTTGGCAGCGCAGGTGCAAGAGGCATTGCAGCACTCAGGCACGCGAGAAATCTGGGAGTTTGGTGCAGGGTCTGGCGCATTGGCAGAGCAGGTTTTGACGGCTTTAGGCGACAGCGTTGTGCGTTACACGATTGTTGATTTATCCAGCAGCCTGCGCGCCTTGCAGCACCAGCGTTTGAAGGCGTTTGCGGGCAAGGTGCGGTGGGTGACTGAGTTGCCGGCGCAGATGCAGGGCGTGGTGGTCGGCAACGAGGTGCTCGATGCCATGCCGATGCAACTACTGGCCCGCGTGAACGGGACGTGGCATGAGCGCGGCGTGGCCGTCCACGGCGATGCCTTTGTTCATGCCGACCGGCCAACCGGATTGCGGCCGGCGCTGGAGGTTCCCGGCAGCCACGACTACCTGACCGAAATCCATCCGCAGGCCGAGGGCTTTGTGCGCACGCTGGCTGACCGACTCACATCAGGCGCGGCGTTCTTCATCGACTACGGTTTCCCCGAGCTGGAGTACTACCATCCGCAGCGCAGCATGGGCACGCTGATGTGCCATCGCGGTCATCTGGCTGACCCCGACGCACTGACTGACGTTGGCAGTAAGGACATCACGGCGCATGTCAATTTCACCGGTATTGCACTGGCTGGGCAGGAAGCCGGTTTGCGGGTAGCGGGCTACGCCAGCCAGGGGCGATTTTTGCTGAACTGTGGTCTGCTCGATAGTTTGGAAAATGCCAGCTTGAGCGAGCGGGTGATGGCGCAGCGGCTGGTGCATGAACACGAGATGGGCGAGCTGTTCAAGGTGGTGGCGTTTGAGGCTGGTGCCGCTAGCGACGTGGATCCGCCCTGGGTTCCGCTGGGTTTTGCTACCGGCGACAGGATGCACACGCTATGACACCGAGCTGTAGGCGTGCGCCATGATTCGCTGGATGATCGTGATTTTTCTGGCGCTGATGTTCATCAGCTGGTTTACACCACTACTGAACAAGCTCGGCTTTGGCAAGCTGCCGGGCGACTTTCGCTTCAAGCTGTTTGGCCGCGAGTGGTTTGTGCCGCTGACGACCACCCTGCTGCTGAGTTTTATTGCAACCGCAATCGCAAAACTAATTTAGGGCACTTCTATAAATTCATTTTTCGGGCGAATTGCGGCGTTGCGCGGTGCTCGAAATCCTCACGTACCTGAAGTACGTTCCGGTTCCTGCGCTCCGTGCGCCTTGCACTTCATCC
>JBKJOH010000229.1:0-5071 GCA_046593295.1 Polaromonas sp.
GCCGACGTGCGCGAGCTGATCGACGCTGCTCGCCAGCGTGTGGCGCAGGCCGTTAATGCCGAGCTTACCCAGCTTTATTGGCAGATCGGCCGCCGTATCAGCACCGAACTCCTGCAAGGGCAGCGGGCTGACTACGGCAAGCAGGTGATGGCAGCGTTGGCTCGCCAACTGACGGCTGATTTTGGCAAGGGGTGGGGTGAGCGTCAATTGCGCTACTGCGTGCGCGTTGCTGAGATTTTCCCTGACGCCGAGATTGCGCACACACTGTGTGCGCAATTGAGCTGGTCGCACCTTCGGCTCTTCATCCAGATCGACGACCCACTCAAACGCGACTTCTACCTCGAAATTTGCCGCGTTGAGCACTGGAGCGTGCGCCAGCTGCAAGAGCGTATCAACTCGCTGCTCTTCGAGCGCACCGCCATATCCAAAAAGCCCGAGGAAACCATCCGGCAAGACCTCGACCTGTTGCGCGACCAAGGCCGGCTTTCGCCAGACCTGACCTTTCGAGACCCCTACGTGCTCGACTTTCTGGGTCTGTCAGACAGTTATTCTGAGCGTGACCTTGAGTCGGCCATTATTGCTGAAATGCAGCGCTTCATCATCGAGTTGGGCAGTGATTTTGCTTTTCTTGCCCGGCAAAAGCGCATCACAATCGACAACCGCGACTACTACATCGACCTGCTGTTTTACCATCGCCGCCTGCGCCGACTGGTAGCCATCGAACTTAAAATGGGCGAGTTTGAAGCCGCCCACAAAGGCCAGATGGAGCTTTACCTGCGCTACCTGGAAAAACACGAACAAATGGAAGGCGAGGCCACCCCCATCGGCCTGATTCTGTGCATCGGCAAGAACACAGAGCATGTGGAACTATTGCAGCTGCCCCAAAGCAACATCCGGGTAGCTGACTACCTCACATTGCTGCCGCCGCGCGAAACCCTGCAAGCCAAGCTGCACCAATCGATTGAATTGGCGCGTCAGAAACTGGAGCGAAATATACGAAAAGGCGCGCACCATTCCGTCATTGCGCGTCCTCCCGCCGTCATTGCGAGCGCAGCGCGGCAATCCATCGCGGATATAAGTCGTAACCCACGCCGCACCTGTTACCATCCGTTCAACTTCGTACACCCAGTTCAAACAGACCATGACCAGCCGCCAGGCCCAATTTCAAGAAGACACCTACTTCCGCGTGATGAAGCTGGTGCAAGCGCAGCCCAACATCAGCCAGCGCCAACTGGCCCAAACCCTGGGTCTCAGCCTGGGCGGCGTCAACTACTGCCTACAGGCGCTGATGCAAAAAGGCTGGCTCAAGGCGCACAACTTCAGCAGCAACCCCAACAAGCTCAGCTACGCCTACCTGCTCACGCCCACCGGCATCACCGAGAAAACCGCCCTCACCACCCGCTTCCTCAAACGCAAGCTGCGCGAATACACTGAGCTGCGCGCAGAGATCAAAGCGCTGCAACAAGAGGCCAACCTGCCAGACAAGCCAGCCGCAGGTGCATGCCTGTGGCATCTGTGAGTTTGCCCATGTCAAGCATCAAACTATTTGAAACCAGGCAAGTTCGCTCTGAATGGGATGCTGAGCGCGAGCTGTGGTACTTCAGCATTGTGGATGTCATTACTGTACTGACTGACAGTGCAGATGCCGGAGCTTACTGGCGCAAGCTCAAACAGCGCCTGAAGACTGGAGGAAATGAAACCGTGACAAATTGTCACGGTTTGAAAATGGCAGCTGCCGACGGCAAGTCGCGCTTCACCGACGTTGCCAACACCGAACAACTCCTGCGCCTGGTGCAGTCCATCCCGTCCCCGAAGGCTGAGCCATTAAAAACAGGCAAACCTGTCGTCAATGCCAAAAATGCCAAGCAGCTCAAATAACATCATGGCTACCGAAACAATCATCCCCGTTATTCTCTGCGGCGGCTCGGGCACCAGGTTGTGGCCACTGTCGCGCAAGAGTTTCCCCAAGCAGTTCGTCCCCCTGATTGACGGCAAAAGCCTGCTGCAACTCACGCTGGAGCGGGTAGGGCGCGTCAGCCCCAATGCGCCAAAAGCCACCCTTTGCGTTGCTGGCGAAGATCACCGTTTTCTGGTAGCCGAAGCCATGCAGGCCGCCCGCGTGGGTAGCACCATCATCCTGGAGCCCTGTGGCAAAAACACCGCCCCCGCCATGGCGCTGGCCGCCTTGCAGGCGCAGCCGCAAGACCTATTGCTGTTTTGCCCCGCAGACCACCACATTCCTGATTCGGATGCGTTTGCCGCCATGGTGCAGCGAGGCTGCGCCACCGCCGTGGCCGGGGCTATCGTCACCTTTGGCATCATGCCCAGCCTTCCCAGCACGGCCTACGGCTACATTCAGCGCGGCGCGCCCAATGCGGACGGTCACAGCAACCAGGTCGTGCGCTTCATTGAAAAACCCAGCGCCAGCCAAGCCCAACAACTGCTGCTGCAAGGCGACGTGCTGTGGAACGCTGGCATCTTCCTGGTCCAGGCCCAGGTGCTGATTGACGCCCTGCAAGCCCACGCGCCCGACATTTTGCAAAGCTGCCAGCAGGCCATGGCCGCTGCCAGCCACGATCAATCCTTTATTCGCCCCGAGCCAGCGGCCTTTACCGCTTGCCGGGCCGAGAGCATTGACTACGCCGTGCTGGAGCACCATGCTAATGTTGCCGTCGTGCCGTTTGCCGGGGCATGGAGCGACGTGGGTAGCTGGAACGCCGTGGCCGAGCTAACCGCGCCTGACACAGACGGCAACCGAATTGATGGCCAAGGCGTGGCCCTACAGGCGTCCAACACCTACATCCACGCCCCGCACCGCCCCGTGGTGGCCCTGGGCACGCACAACCTGCTGATCATCGACACGCCCGACGCCCTGCTAGTGGCAGACCGCAGCCAGGCCGAGCAGGTCAAGCAAGTGGTGGCGCAACTGGAATCCCTGCAAATTCCGCAGGCCATAACTCACCGCAAAGTGGCCCGTCCTTGGGGCTGGTATGACAGCGTGGATGCCGGCGAGCGCTTCCAGGTCAAGCGCATAGGCGTCAAGCCCGGCGCCAGCCTCAGCCTGCAAAAGCACCACCACCGCGCCGAGCATTGGATCGTGGTCAAAGGGACGGCCGAAGTCACCCGAGGCGCCGAAACCTTCTTACTCACCGAAAACCAGTCCACCTACATCCCCATTGGCGAAGTGCATCGCCTGCACAACCCCGGAAAGACTCAGTTGGAGATGATCGAAGTGCAGTCCGGCAGCTATCTGGGTGAAGACGACATCGTGCGCCTTGAAGACACCTACGGGAGAACTTCCGCATGAGTGACTGAAATCCCGCCAGCCGCACCTGTTACCATGCGTTCAACTTCGTACACCGCACCAGCCGTCCCGCGGCTCTGTTCGCGTTACGTATTGATTAGCTGACGACCAAGTCCAGAAATAACGAAATACTCTGGCTTTAAGTCGCCCTTGTACCATTCGGCGACTCGCATCCAAGCTAAATAATTCGGCATGTCCCGTCTGGCACCGTAGGGCGTTAAGACGGTAGAGCTCACCAATGGAGTCGAGCCAGCACATCGCCCAGGGCGCGACGTCAGGGTAGGAATTCGCCAGATCCAGGAAGTCCCGCCTCTGGTGTGCCCAGCAGTACGAAAGCGATACGCCCGGATTCAAGCGAGCAAACCGTTTGTAGGCCGAGTAGCGATCGCAACTGATGATTCCTTGGGTCACCCCAGCGAGCTCTTCCTCAATGACTACGCATGAGCGTGTTGGGTCAAGCACGTCATGCACAACAGATTGCGAGTGAAACACCCACATATATACCAGCGCTGGCCAACCTTGCCCTGAACCTCTGTAAAGACCGCCCAGCGGGTTTCATCACAATGCCAACGCTGCTCGCCGCGAAGCTGGGTTTGCAGTGCTTTGTCGATGGGAGCGAATAAGGGCGCAATGGATTGAAGGCCTCCGGCTAAAGTGCCAGCTGCCATGTGCAAACCATGGTCGGCAAAGTCCTGCAACCGTCGATGGCTGGGGCGCCCGTACAAAAACTTGTCCAGTAATACGCTAGTCCATACCGAAACGCCGAACTTGCCGCGCCCAATCAACCTGGGAGGTGGCGGCGCCACAATGGTTGCCTGCTGCGCATTGCATTGGCAGCGGGGGCGATAGCGCTGCCTGTGAACACAACGTCGGTAGGCCTTGACCTCAATCTCCACAATCTGACTGTCCTCGGTTGTCCCGAGCTGATGAAACGCCAAGCCGCAATGCTTGCAGTGTGCCTCTGGGAGCAATACAGCTTCATGCAGAACAGGCAGGCCTTTGAGTAGGGTTCTGCCATGCCCGCGCGCACCGCGGCGTTGTCCCCTGGCAGATCCAGAGCTGCCATCGGTGCAAGCGCTCCGTTCGCTGCGCTTTTTACGCTCGCACTTGCTACCGAACACACGCTTATTCAAATCGCGAACTTTGGCCTTTTGCTCATCGAGCTCCAGCGTAAACTTGACACGGTCTTGGCGCGCGTGCTCTTTAAATTCACGCAAAATGCGCGCGTATCGTTGCTCACGCCATTGGTGCCGGATAACGGCCTTTGCGTGCAAAGTCTTCCACTGCTGGGCTTGCGACTTGAGTGCAAAGTGCTCTTGCTTGGTCAGCGTCACATACTCGCAGGCAAAGGGCGCTGAACCCTCGGGTTTAGCTGTAAAGCCCGACACCATCAAGGGAAGGTCTGCACGCATGCACCGAACGGTAGCGTAGAAAAATGAGTGTGTTCAGCGATTTCTGCAAACAACTCCATGGCTTCACCGAATATTTACGTCATTGGAGAGGATAAGGGCGGCACCAGGAAAAATGTAGGCGGCGGTAAAGCCAACAGCAAAGGCACCCCGCAAGGCGGCGTCATCTCACCGCTGCTGGCGAACTGCTACCTGCATTTGTTGGATAGGATATGGGACAGGCATCAACTGCGCTGGAAGCTGAAAGCGCACATCGTCCGTTATGCGGACGACTTTGTGGTGCTGTGCAGGGGCAAAGTAGATGCGCCCTTGGCAGCCGTTCGGCACGTATTGGAACGACTTGATCTCACGCTTAACG
>JBKJOH010000234.1:0-16495 GCA_046593295.1 Polaromonas sp.
CGCGCGTTTTCACGCTCGTCTAACAGGGCCTGAACGGCGGAATAGCCGGGCGGCAATTGCAGCAGCGGCTCAAACGGTTTTTTGTAGCTGGGCACGTCGGCTTCGGTGTCTGCCTTAATCGGCACCAGTTCAGCCACCGGCTTGCCGTGGCGCAAAATACGCACGGTTTCGCCGCGCTCCACCAGGTCAATCATGGCGGCGGCGTTGGCGCGAAATTCACTGAGAGGAAGGATGTGCATTTTGTACAAAATATTAGTTTCGTACATTTTAGCGCATCCCGGAGGATTACTGGCGTTGTGGTGAAATTGGCGGCTAATTCTGTGAAAAGAATCCATGACTAACGCCACCAGCCTCCTCAGCCGAAATTTTCAATGACAAATTCGATTGTCATCATGGGTGTTGCCGGTTGCGGCAAGTCCAGCCTTGGGGCAGCCATAGCCCACGACTGCGACATGCAACTGGTTGAAGGCGACGACTTTCACAGCGCCGCCAGCCTGGAAAAAATGATGCACGGCATTGCCCTGAATGATGCCGATCGGGACGGCTGGTTAACCGTGTTGGGCGAACAACTGCGTACCCACGCAGACGGACTGGTACTGACCTGCTCGGCCCTTAAAAACGCCTACCGGGAGCGGCTCAGACAAGCCTGTCCCGGTTTGCGCTTTGTGTTTATGGACATTGCTCCTAAATCCGGCAGTTGCCCGAGCCTGAATTGGTAAAAACCCAGCATTGACGCGGACTTGCACAGATTGGGCACACTCACCCAATGGGTGAATCAAAACGTAAGCGAGAAGTGGCCCTCGCAACAGAGAAGGCCATGGCGGTAGACACGCTGGGTGGGCGCATGCACGTGCGCTGGGGCGAGGGTGCGCAAGCCACCCCCCAACAGCCAACTGGTCACCGCACTGCGTGGCGACGCGGTAGCGGCGCAAGCGCTGGGCATGCGCCGGGTCATCAGCGAAGATGCTATGCGCCGTGCCCTGGCGCGCATGGACGAGGAGCAAAGCCGCAAGTGGCTGCGCCCCGCACTGATGCGCAGTGTGAGTGATGCCTTGGATCAGCCCTGGATACTGGATATTGATGCCACCATCAAGACCTTGTTCGGACACCAAGTTTCTTTCCGCCATGGCGACCTACCAGCTGGGTATTTATGCCATTTTTGGTGGCTTCACTATGGGCGTGTTGTTGCATGATAAGCAGGCCTTCGTCAAAGCCTGGACAGCGCTGCCGCATGGGGCTGGTGCGCATGGATCGTGTTTCTCGCCACCATGGGGAAATTCGGCGGCTCCTACATTGCGGCGCGCGTGACCGATTTGAGCCACACGGAAAGCAAAATCCTGGGTGTCATGATGAACACGCGCGCCTTGATGGAACTGATCGTGATCAATGTCGGCTACGACCTGGGTGTCATTTCGCAGCAGATGTTCACCATACTGGTCATCATGGCGATTTTCAGCACTGTCATTACCAGCTCCCTGCTGCGCCACTGGCTGCCTGCCATCGGAATTCCCGTGCCATTAAGTCCCAGGCTAGCCGATCACACGCCTCACCAGCAAAACGGGTAAGCGCAGCACAAAGCCGGCAAACAGGCGGCTGTGCATCCAGGTCAGCAAGAGGTTGTCACGCAGGTAGTTGAAATGCGAGACACCGCCTTCGTCGGCGCGAAAGTAGCGCACCGTCGCGGGCAGATTGACGGGCTTGACGCCATGCCAGCACATACGCACCACGGCTTCTGGATCAAAGTCAAAACGGCGCATCCAGCGCTGACTACTCATCACCGCGCGCAACGGCGCAATCGGATAAACGCGAAAACCGAACAACGAGTCACCAATGCCGACCCACAGCGTTTCCAGATTGGCCCACCAGTTGGACACTTTTCGGCCATTGACCCTCAGACGGGGCGCGTCCGCAGCGAACACCGGTACACCCAGCACCATGGCGGCTGGCTGGTCGGTAGAGGCGGCCATGAAGTCGGGAATCAGATGGGCCGGGTGCTGGCCATCGGAGTCCATGGTCAGCACATGCGTGTAGCCCTGCGCCGCCGCCAACTCCAGCCCATGCAGCACGGCTGCGCCTTTGCCGACGTTGCGCGGTAGAACCAGCACCTGCAAACCTTCATCCTGCGCCGCCATGGCCTGTAGGCCTTCGGCGCTGCCATCGGTGCTGCCGTCCACCACCACCCAGACCGGTGTCCATTGCGCGCGCGCTTCACGCACCGTTTCATACACCTTGGGGCCGGGGTTGTAGCTGGGGATCAAAACGAGATGCGTGCAGGACGCATTGGACGAGAGAACATTCATCGGCATGAAACCCGGGCAGGAAAAAAAAGATTGGACGTGGTCAGGCAGTCGGTGCCGAAACCGGAAAGTCCGGCAACTGAGCATGGGCCAGTTCGCTCAGGAAGTATTGCTCAAGCTCGCTGGCAAAGTGTGCGGTGTGCAAGGGCGGATCAAAGCGCTTGCCAAGTCGAATTCTGTAAATGATGGGCATTTTTGGCGTCCACAGCACCGACCAGCCTTTGCCCAGAAAACCCGAATTGGTTTCAATGAACACCGTCTGCACCGGCACGCCAGCATGTTTGGCGATCAGTCCGGCCGTCCCCTGCATGGCACCGACCGGAAACCGGTTGGTTCGCGTGCCCTCGGGAAACAGCAGCAAATGGCTGCCCTGGCGCAAATCGGCAACGGCCAGTTGAACCATGGTGCGAAGCGGCGTGTTGCGGATGTACCCCGCCAGCCGGGTGCCCGCGCCGAAAAAGACGCTGTTGACGATGTCCGCCTTCATGATGCAGGCTGTATCGGGCAGCCGCGACAAAATCATCACGGCATCGAGCAGCGAAGGGTGGTTGGGCGCGATGATCATGGCCGGGCCGCCACGCAGCGTATCAAGCGCTGCCAGGTCGAAGCGACAGGCCCCCATGAAAACCAGCAAGCGCAAATAAACCTGGAGCGTTCTGGCGATGAGCTTGCGGCCTATGCGCTTGCTAAGCACGCGAGGCAAAACCGCGCGCATCGGAAAAGCCAGCAACGAGACCGTGAGGCAGACTACGCCCAGCAGCATGAAGCCCAGGTGCAGCCTGACGGTTTCATGCCAGGCCCGGCGACCTTTGTTCAGCGTAACGTGCTTGTTCAGAACGGTATTTGCCTTATTGTCCATAACGTCAGTATGCATGCGGCCCGTTGTCCTCAACGACGCGAATATTGGCCTTGCGCAAGCGCATGGCCTGCCAGGAACGTTTGAAATTCAGGGCCGAGGCGATGTAAAAAATGCCCTTGAGCGCGGCAATCGAGCGCCAGATCGGTGTCTTGCCGAAGATATCGCCGGCCAGCATCGACAGCAGCGCCTCCTTCACGCGAAATACATTGCTGGGTGCCATGAACATGTCGCGCATGGTCGGGTTGGTCACCCGGTAAATAAACCACGAAAACTCTTTGGGGCCAAGCCGCACCTGCTGGTCAAAATCCGCCAGCGCCGAGTCGGCTCTGGCCGGTTCGCGCAAGCAGGCATCCACCGTCTCGGCGCCGACAAAGCCGCCCTGCATGGCCAGCATGACGCCCGACGAAAACACCGGGTCAATGAAGGTGAAAGCGTCGCCAATGAGCAGGTGGTTGGGGCCGTGCGTGCTGTCGCAGGCGTAGGAAAAATTCCCCGTTGCCTCCACCCCGGACGACAGCGTTGCATGAGCCAGCCGCTCGGCCAGCGCCGGACACAAGGCAATCGTATCGAGGAAAAAATCCTCGACCGGTTTGCTTCGGCTTTTCAGATAATGCGGCCAGACCACCGCGCCAATGCTGGTGGCACCGTCGGCCAGCGGAATCAGCCAGAACCAGCCATGCTCAAACCAGAAGACCGTGATATTGCCTGCATCCTGGCCGGCATGCCGGGCGACCCCGGCGAAGTGGGCATACAGGGCCGAGCTGTTGTGCTTGGGATTGCGCCGCTTGCTATCAAACTGCTTGCCCAGCAGCGTGTCGCGGCCCGAGGCGTCCACCACGAAGCGGGTACGCCAGGCCTCGGTGCGCCCGTCGTCGTGCTGCGCCTGAACCGTGGCGCCGCTGTGGTCGGGCGCAAAAACCACGTCCTTGACCCGGCAGCCTTCAATCACTTCAGCGCCCAGCCTAGCGGCATTGCGGATCAGGATTTCGTCAAGCTCGGAGCGCCGAACCTGGTAGGAAAACGGCATGGATTTGTCCCAGGCATCGGAAAACCTGAATGTCTGGCTTTTGCTGTCATGCCAGGGCGAGACAAATTCAGCGCCCCATTTCTCCATGCCGATGGCCTTGACGGCATCCAGCACACCGAGTTTTTCAAACAGCGGCAAATTGGCCGGCAGCAGCGACTCGCCAATGTGAAAGCGCGGATGGTGGGCTTTTTCAAGCACGACAACCTTGTAGCCGCGTTGCGCTAGCAGCGCCCCGGCGGTGGCCCCGGCCGGCCCGCCACCAATCACCAGTACATCGCATTCACTCGGGGCTGTAGAAGGTAAGGCGGTCGGTGAACTCTGCTCTGTCATGGGTGTCCTTCATTGGGGCGAAGCTGCCGCAAACTTCAGGCAAGGGGCTTTGCCAGTGTCATTTTCGCTTCAGGCTCCAGTTCGAAGAGTTTACTTGGCTGACCGACAAGGCCCGTTCACGCTTTCCTGACCCGAGCGACCGGGATTCGGTAAAGTGGGGACAAAACACATGATGAACCGCAACCCGACCCGGCGCGTTTATCGCTTGACCGAGAGCGCACCATTGACAAGCATGGCAACGCCTTGCTGTTGCCCGAGTATGTGCTCGAAGGCTGGAGCACCACGCTGGCAGAGCGCCTCGATGCGGCTGACATCATTGCGCTGTACTCGGGCTATGCCACGCATGAGCAGTTCCATTCGGAGTTCAAGACCGATATAGATCTGGAGCGTCTGCCCTCTGGCAAGCCTGTCCAGAGCAAAGTCGAAGGGTTTGACACCAACTACTTGGTGTGCCAACTCGCCGCCGTGGCGATGAACTTGTTGCGCTTGATTGGACAAAACACGCTCAATGAGCCCGGTGCGCCCGTGTTGAACAGGCAGGCGTAGCTGCCAGCAGAATTAGCCCCAAGGGACGCCATACAGGCCAGAAATCCCTGCGCGCGGGCTTGCATGGTGTGGCGGCTGGCTGGGCTGGGCCGATTCACAGGATATTACGCAAATATTTGAGCCATTCGGGATGGAGAATCGGTGGGCGGATTTATGGTCACGGATTCAGGCTACACTCATGGTCGGAAGAATCAAGCCGCTGCCTGCTCCGGGCATCGGCGTGCCAGACGCATCGTTCTAGCCTGCAACTTGCCGAACCGCCCCTTGCACCCGGGGTCAATCCCAAGGGCGCTTCCGCTAAAATCAGAATTTCGGGCGTACCCGTGCCTGGTTTCGTCTACCCGCCTTCTACCGTAGCATCCATCCTCTTTTATGCCTGAATCCACCATGTCCGCGCCCGCCGATGCAAACCTGCTGCTTGAAGTCGCCGAACTCGTGGTGAGCGCCCTGAATCTGGAGGTCGCGCCAGCTGATGTGCAGGCTGACGAGCCCTTGTATGGCGACGGACTGGGCCTGGATTCCATCGACATTCTCGAGATCGCACTCGTGGTCTCCAAGCGCTACGGCCTACAGCTACGTGCAGGCCACGATGACAACCACGCCATCTTTCACTCCCTGCGCAGCCTGAGCGACCATATCGCCGCCCATCGCACCCAGTGACAAGCCCATTGACGACACGGTTGATACAAGCCAGTCGTTGGGGATTTATCGGTGTCCTGGCCGTGGGCTACGCGGTACTTTCCCATCTGACCGCCACGTCAGCGAGGCATGAACTCTCCGGCACCGCAGTCGCCGTAACGCCCATGCTGGTGCTGGCATTTTTGCTGGCATGGCGCTCCGCCCGGCGCGCAGCCATGCTGACCCTCTGGCTGGCCAACTGCGCCGCGCTCTACGGCATCAAGGGCTGGCTGATCGCGCACTACAACTGGGTTTTTCTGCTTGAACATGTCGGCACTTACGCACTGCTCTGCGCCACTTTCGGCCTGACGCTGAAGCGCGGCGAAACCCCGATGGTTTCGCGTTTTGCCCGCATCGTGCATGGTGACCTGACGCCGACACTGATTCACTACACACGGTCGGTCACCTGGGCCTGGACCTTGTATTTCGGCGGCCTTGCGGGGCTTTCGCTGCTCTTGTTCTGGCTGACCCCCATTCATGTCTGGTCTGCGTTTGCCTATCTCCTAGGCCTGCCCTTGCTGGTGCTGATGTTTGCGGGTGAATATATGGCGCGCTGCTACCTGCTGCCGCCCGCAGACCGCGCCGGACCGCTGGAGGCTATCAGGGCCTACCGCCAGGCAAGCCGCAAGACCGTTGCACCGCCTCAAGCCTCATGATCACCTTTCCGCTCCTCACGCATGCGCGTGCGCAAGACATCGTTGCCTTCGGCCACGGCCAAGCCGTCAGCGTGGCGCAGTTTCTGGCCGATGCCCGGCAGCTCGCCGCCGCATTGCCCGCAGGCCAGCATGTTCTGAATGTCTGCGCTGACCGTTACCGCTTTGCCGTCGGCATGGCTGCCGCCTTGCTCTCGGGCAAGGTCAGCCTGCTTCCGCCGACACTCACACCTGAGATGGTGTGCCAGGTCAAGAGCTTTGCGCCCGACGTGTTTTGCCTGGCGGACCAGCCGCAGCCCCTTGATCTGCCTCAATTTGCATGGGCCGATGCGATGGCGCAACGCGCACCGCTTGCCCCCTATGCACAACCCGGCCATGCAGACTGTCCAGAGATCTGCGCCTCGCAGCCGGCGGTCATCATGTTTACCTCCGGCTCGACCGGTGTTCCGCTGGCGCACCACAAGAGCTGGGGCGAAGTGGTGCGAAGCGTGCGCGCCGAAGCAGAGCGCCTTGACCTGCTGGACGGCAGGCACCACAGCATCGTGGCCACGGTGCCGCCGCAGCACATGTTTGGCTTTGAGTCCACGGTATTGCTCGCCCTGCAAAGCGGAGCAGCCATGAGCGCGGCCCATCCGTTCTACCCGGCCGACATCTGCTCGGCACTGGCAGGCGCTCCGCGCCCCTGCATGCTGGTGACCACACCCATTCACCTGAAGGTGCTGCTGGCATCGGGCCTGGATATTCCCCAACCAGACCTGGTGCTGTCGGCAACCGCGCCACTTGCGCTCCAGCTAGCGCTGGCAACCGAGGCCAGGCTGCAAGCACCCTTGTTTGAGATTTACGGCTCGACCGAGACCGGCCAGATTGCCTCCCGCCGCACCACGCAAACCAGCGAATGGACGCTTCTTCCCGGCATCAAGCTGGACATGAAAGAAGCTCAGGTCTGGGCCTCGGGTGGTCATCTTGAGCGCGCCATACCGCTGGCCGATGAACTGGAGCTGCTGGATGACGAACGCTTTCTTTTGCATGGCCGCACCGCTGATCTCGTCAATATCGCGGGCAAGCGCAGCTCGCTGGGCTACCTGAACCATCAGCTCAATGCAGTGCCGGGTGTGGTCGACGGGGCGTTTTTCATGCCGGATGATGATGACGGCGACAAGGTGACGCGCCTGATGGCCTTTGCGGTAGCCCCCGGCGTGACGGCGGCCACGCTGCTCGCGGCGCTGCGCGAGCGCATTGACACGGTTTTCATTCCGCGCCCGCTCGTGCTGCTGAAGTCACTGCCGCGCAACAGCACCGGAAAACTGCTGCGCGCAATGCTTGAGGTGCTGGCGCACGAACATGGCAAGAGTTCAAGCCATGGACGTTAAAACCACGCTCTGCATCGCCGCGGACCACCCGGCTTTCGCCGGGCATTTTCCGGGCATGCCGATTTTGCCGGGCGTGGTGTTGCTCGATGCAGCCGTCCACGTCCTGACCCAGGCCATGCGCGCATCCGGCTGCGCAGCGCTGGGCGGCGCGCAAGCCATCTGCCAGATCAGTTCCGCTAAATTCCTCAGCCCGGTTAGTCCGGGCGAAACGCTGACCATCTGCTGCACCAGCGCCGCCTCGGGCAGCACGCGCTTTGATATTTCAGGCGGCGGACGAAAGGTCGCCACCGGCGCGCTGGCGTGGCGCTCGGCATCATGAAAAACGGCAACGAAACCCCTGCGGCGGGTCGTGCTGAATGGCAAAAAAATCCCGAGCGCAGCAACATGTTCTGGCTGCGGGTGATGACGTGGATTTCGCTGACATTGGGCCGAAGCGTGAGCCGGGTCGTCCTGTACGGGATCGCGGCCTACTTTTTGGCATTTGCACCGGCAGCGCGCCGGATGTCGCGCAATTATTTGCGCCGCGTGCTCAAGCTGCCATCGGCCGCGGCGGTTGGCTGGCGGCATCTGTTCCGGCATTTTCTGAGTTTCGCCTCGGCCATCCATGATCGCGTCTATCTGCTCAATGACCGCTTCGACCTCTTCGACATTCGCGTTCACAACAAGGCGCTTATCGACAGCCTCGTGGCCGATGGCCAAGGCGTGTTCCTGATCGGCGCGCACATGGGAAGCTTTGAAGTGCTCAGGGCCGTTGGCCGCAAGCAGCCCGGGCTGCGCGTGGCAATGGTGATGTTTGAGGAAAATGCGCGCAAGATCAACGCGGCGCTTAGCGCCATCAATCCTGACTCCCACCAGGACATCATCGCGCTCGGACATATCGACTCAATGATTCAGGTGCATGAGTTGCTTGCCCAAGGCACGGTCGTGGGCATGCTGGCTGACCGCTCGCTCGGCAATGACGATACGCGCCCGGTCGGCTTTCTGGGCGATGCGGCCGAACTGCCGCTGGGTCCGTTCCGGATGGCGGCCATCCTCAAACGGCCGGTGGTCTTCATGACGGGTCTGTACCGCGGCGGCAACCGCTACGACATTCACTTTGAAGCCCTTGCCGACTTTTCAACCTTGCCACCGCGTGGCCGCACACTGACGGTTGAGGCTGCCATGACGCGCTATGCTGCACTGCTGGAGAAATACTGTTACATCGCTCCCTACAACTGGTTCAACTTTTTTGACTTCTGGCGCGCCCCGCTGCCGCGAAAAAACCGGCATGCCCCGGAAACACCCTGACCTCATGACGCTTGCCCTTCAACCCTCAAAAATCACCCGTTGCACGCATGGGCTGGCTACGCTGGCGCTAGGTCTGGCGTTGGCCGCGCTGAGCCCGGCAGCCTTGGCCGCCTGGGATCTGCAGCAGCTGATGGATACGCTGGCGCAGAACAAGTCCGGCCGCACCACTTTTGTCGAGAAAAAATACATTGCCATGCTCGACAAGCCGGTCGAGTCATCGGGTGAGCTGCTCTACACCGCGCCAGACGGACTGGAAAAACGCACGCTCAAGCCCAAAGCCGAATCCATGATCATCAAGGGCGGAGAACTGTTCATTGAGCGCGGGCAACAAAAGCACCGCCTGCAATTGCAGGCCTACCCGGAACTCGCAGCCTTCATCGACAGCATTCGCGGCACGCTGGCGGGCGACCGCAAGGCGCTGGAGCGCAGCTACCGCCTGAGCCTAGAGGGCACGGCCGAACGCTGGACCCTGCAACTGCTGCCGCTGGACGAAAAAATGCTGGCCGTGGTGCAGCGCATACGCATCACTGGTGCGCGCGATCAAGTGCGCAGCATCGAAGTTACCCAGACCGATGGTGACAGCTCCTTGATGGTCATCGAAAAATTGGCGACACCTTGATGGCTGACACGCGCCACCGGGGCATCACCGCCATCGCGCTGTGGCTGGCCTTTTTGCTGGCCTGCGGCATCATCATCAGCCGCAGCCATTTCACCGCCGACCTGTCGGCCTTCTTGCCGCGCACCCCCACGCCCGAGCAGCAACTGCTGATGGATCAACTGCGTGACGGCCTAGCCTCACGCCTTATTCTGGTGGGCATTGAAGGTGCCGATGCGCCCAGCCGCGCCCGGCTTTCGAAACAGGTCGCCCTGCGCCTGCGCGCCGATCCGGCTTTTGTCGCGGCCAACAACGGCGAGCCTGTCAACACCGAGCGCGACCGCGCTTTCCTGTTCAACAACCGCTATCTGTTGAGCCCGGCAGTCACACCGGCGCGCTTCACTGCGGACGGCCTGCATGCCACCCTAGGCGACGGCATCGACGCGCTCGCCTCGCCTGCCGGGCTGCTCGTCAAGTCCCTGCTGCCGCGCGACCCGACCGGCGAAATGGTGCAACTGCTTGAGCAATTCAACAGCGGCAGCCGACCTCACCTGGTGGACGGCACCTGGGCATCACGCGATGGCGCGCGCGCCCTGATGCTGATGCAAACGCGGGCTGCGGGTTCCGATACCGATTCCCAGGAACACGCCATGGCCGCCATCCGGCTGGCGTTTGACACGGCAGCCGGCGCAAGCCCTGCCGCCAGACTGGTGATGACCGGACCCGGTGTGTTTTCGGTGACCTCACGCGACACCATCAAGAGTCAGGTCAGCCGACTGTCCATCATCAGCGTGGCACTCATTGCGGCGTTGTTATTACTGGTTTATCGCTCCTTCAGCGCACTGGCACTGGGTTTTTTGCCCGTCATCAGCGGCGCACTGGCAGGCGTTGCGGCGGTCAGTCTGGGCTTTGGTTCGGTTCACGGCATCACGCTGGGGTTTGGCACCGCGCTGATCGGCGAGGCGGTGGACTATTCAATCTATCTGTTTGTGCAATCCGAACAGGGCGGCGCGGACCAGCAGGACTGGGTCAAGCGCTTTTGGCCCACCATACGGCTGGGCGTGCTGACCTCGATTTTCGGCTTTGCGTCGCTGCTGCTGTCGGGCTTTCCGGGCCTGGCGCAGCTGGGCCTGTATTCGATTGCCGGCCTGCTTGTCGCCGCCAGCGTCACCCGATTCGTGCTGCCGCATCTGCTGCCGGCGAAGTTTCGCATCCATGATGTGTCAAGCATAGGCCGGGTATTGGCGCATCTGGCACAGCGCGCTTCATCACTGCGCTGGCCCGCCGCCATCTTGCTGCTGGCAGCGTGCAGCGTGCTGGTCGTCAACCGCAGCAGTTTGCTCAATGACAAGATATCGTCGTTAAGCCCGGTCTCGCAGGCCGACGTGGCGCTTGATGAGCGCCTGCGCGCCGATATGGGCGCGCCTGACGTGCGCTACCTGGTGGTGGTGTCCGGCACCAGCCGGGAAGCCGTATTGCGTTCCGCCGAGCAGGTATCCACGCTGCTGCAAACGCAGGTTGACCAGGGCGAGCTCGCCGGCTTCGAAAGCCCCAGCCGCTACCTTCCCAGCACCGAAACGCAGCGCGCACGCCAGGCCAGCTTGCCTCCTCCCGGGCTGCTGCAAGCGCGTCTGGCACAAGCGGTTCAGGGCCTGCCGGTGCGCGCGCCGCTGTTTGCGCCGTTTCTTGCAGATGTTGCCGCTGCCCGCAGCCAGCCCTTGCTGCAGGCGGCCGATCTTGAACAGACCTCCATGGCCATGGCGGTCGATGCCTTGCTGATTCAGCAGGAGCAGCGCTGGACGGCCTTGCTGCCGCTGACCGCACCAGAAGGTGTCAACATCAACGCCAACCGGATTCGCACGGCCTTGAGCAGCACGGGGTTGCCCAATGTGCTGTTTGTGGATATGAAAGCCGAATCCGACCGTCTGTATTCCGGCTACCTGCATGAAGTCGTGCTGCTGTCGCTAGGCGGACTGGTCGCCATTATTGGATTGCTGCTATTGGTTTTTCGCTCGCCCATGCGCGTGGTCCGGGTCATCGCGCCGCTGGCGGCTGCGGTCATCACCGTCACGGCAGGCTTGGCGCTGTTTGGCCAGCAACTGATCATTCTGCATCTGGTGGGCTTGCTGCTGGTGGTTGCGGTGGGCTCCAATTACGCGCTGTTTTTTGACCGCCCTGATGCAAGTACACCTATTTCGCCGCGCACCCTGGCCTCAATGCTGTTTGCCAACCTCACCACCGTCGCCGGTTTTGGCCTGCTGGCGTTTTCCAACGTGTCCATATTGCAGGCCATGGGTGTCACCGTGGCGCCGGGCGTCATCCTGGCACTGATCTATGCTGCGGTTTTCGCCAGGAAATCCCATGCGTAGGGCACGCTGGCAACCGACGCTGTTCATCCGAGCAACCCTGGTGCTGCATGCGCTGGCCTTGCTGACAGTGATCGCCGAACCCGGGCAATGGCGCTGGGCGCTGGGCGCAGTGCTCGCCAATCACCTGCTGCTCACCGCCATCGGCCTCTGGCCGCGCAGCCATTGGCTGGGGCCGAACTGGACACGGCTGCCGGCCGCCGCCACGGCTAGAGGCGAAATTGCCCTGACCATCGATGACGGCCCCGACCCTGTCGTCACCCCGCAGGTACTGGACCTGCTTGATCAATATGCGGTTAAGGCGACCTTTTTCTGCATTGGCAAGAAAGCCGAACGTCACCCGGATTTGTGCCGCGAAATCGTACGCCGTGGCCATGCCATAGAAAACCACAGCCAGCATCATCGTCATCATTTTTCACTCATGGGAACGCATGGCATGATGCGTGAATTGCAAGCCGCACAAGACACCTTGACCGCGATCACTGGCCAGCGCCCGCTGTTTTTTCGTGCCCCCGCTGGCTTGCGCAATCCTTTTCTCGACCCGGTGCTTGCTCGACTTGGGCTAAGACTCGCCAGTTGGTCTGTGCGCGGTTTCGACACGCGGATTGGCGACGCCGGGCGCGTTAAAAACAAATTGTTGCGTGGGTTGCGAGCGGGCGCGATTTTGCTGCTGCACGATGGCAATGCTGCGCGTACGTCCGCAGGACACCCGGTCATTCTCGACGTGCTGCCCGCCATACTGGAGTCCGCTGCCGCCGCCCGTTTGCGTTGGGTTACCCTGCGTCACGCCATTTCATGACTCACGGACCTTCACGGAGAACAAACCTTGAACGAAAGTAGTCAGCAAGTGCCCTGGTACCGTCAGGCGGCAACGGTGCTACCCAAGCATGTGTATCTCAAAGGTATTGGCACAACACTGTTCATCAGCGTGTTTTTCAGTGCTTACTTCTATTTGCTCAAAGGCCCGGCCTATCCGACCACGGTGATGCCCTTCACCGCTCTGGATCGGCTGATCGGCTTTCAGCCACTGGCCATGCCGCTGTATGTCTCATTGTGGGTCTATGTGTCCTTGCCGCCGGCCTTGCTGGCGACGCGGCGCGAACTCTATGGTTATGGCGCGGCCATGGCAGCAACCTGCCTTGCCGGCTTGACCATCTTCTACTTCTGGCCCACGGCAGCCCCCGCAGCCGATATCAACTGGGCGCTGTACCCTGGCGTGGACTTCCTTAAAAACATGGATGCCTCAGGCAACGCCTGCCCTTCCCTTCATGTCGCCACCGCCATTTTTTCCGGTGTCTGGTTACACCACTTGCTGCGTCGCTTTGATGGGCCGCAATGGATACGCCTACTCAACTGGATGTGGTGTATCGGCATCATCTATTCCACACTGGCCACACGCCAGCATGTGGCTGTGGATGTGGGGGGGGGTCTCCTACTCGGCGGACTGGCTTCCTATTTGTCATTGCATCATCGGGTACGCATGGAGGTAGTCGGTAAAATCTGCCACCCCTCCATTTGATCCAATCCGACCCCCTGAATTTTCTAAACTGTCACTTCATTTAGATCGGCTTGTTTTTTCTGAACCCGCTCTGGCTTTCCCATTTCACCGCGACCAGCAGCATTGGTCGCGGCCGCCAACAGACCCTCGCCGCGCTGCGCCAGCAGCGCGGCGGACTCATGCCGTGCGCGTTTGATACGGTCGATCTGGCAACTTTTGTAGGTCAGGTCGCGGGTGTCGATGACGTGCGGCTTCCCACGGAATTGGCCGACTTTGATTGCCGTAACAACCGACTTGCGTTGCTGGGCTTGATGCAGGACGGCTTTGCCGATGCCGTTGCCGCCGCCACCGAAAAATATGGCGCGCAACGCGTGGGCGTATTTATCGGTACCAGCACGTCCGGCATTTTGCAAACCGAATTGGCTTACCGCAGGCGCGACCCTGTGAGCGGCGCACTGCCCGCCGATTTTATTTACGCCACCACACACAACACCTTTTCCGTTGCCGATTTCATGCGTCACTATTTTGGCTTGACCGGCCCGGCCGTCGTGGTGTCATCGGCGTGCTCATCGAGCGCCAAGGTATTTGCCTCGGCCCGCCGCATGATGGCGGCAGGACTGATAGATGCCGCCGTGGTCGGCGGTGTGGATTCGCTGTGCCTGACGACCTTGTATGGCTTCAATTCCCTGGGCCTGCTTTCCACCCAGGCATGCCGCCCGTTCGATGCCGCGCGCGACGGCATTTCCATCGGCGAGGCGGCGGCATTCGCCCTGCTGGAACGCCTGCCGGAGCGCGTTGATGACAATGCCGTGCTGCTTTTGGGGGTTGGTGAATCCAGCGATGCCCATCACATGTCATCGCCTCACCCTGACGGCCTGGGCGCGCGCATGGCGATGCAGGATGCTTTGACCCTGGCTCATCTTGACGTGGCCGATATTGACTACATCAACCTGCACGGTACCGCCACGCCAAGCAACGATGCGGCCGAGGCCAAGGCCGTATCAGCACTGTTCGGATCGAACACGCCGTGCAGTTCCACCAAGGGCGCTACCGGACACACGCTGGGCGCAGCCGGTGGCCTGGAAGCGGTGATCTGCGCGCTGGCACTGCAACACGGCCTGCTGCCCGGCGGCTTGAATCTGCAGCGGCTTGACCCCGCTCTAGCCCTCAACTACCTGCAGGAACACCGCGAGCAGAGCGTGAAGCGCGTGCTGAGCAATTCTTTCGGTTTTGGCGGCACCAACTGCAGCCTGATTTTTGGCCGCGCCGGTTCGGCGGCCAAATAGTTGAGGCATGAAGATGACGCTAAATTCTGCTGCGCCCACGCAATCCATCACCGTTTTTGTCGAGGGCATCGGCCTGCTGGGTCCAGGCCTGTCCAGCTGGCCGCATGGCCGCCAGCAACTTGATGACAGCCTGCCCTATCAGCCCGGTCGATGCGTCCTGCCATTGCCGATGGCGCTCCCTCCGGCCGAGCGCCGCCGCGCCGGCGCAGTGGTCAAAGTCTCGCTGGCAGTTGGCCAGGAAGCGGTACTGGCTTCGGGCCTGCAGGCGGTCAATCTGCCTTCGGTTTTTTCATCGTCCAGCGGCGACACCATCAATTGCCACGAGATTTGCAGTGCGCTGGCATCTGGCGACCGGCTGATATCGCCCACGCGCTTTCACAATTCGGTGCATAACGCCTCTTCGGGTTACTGGAGCATTTCGAGTCGCTCCATGGCCTCCTCGTCGGTGTTGTGCGCGCGCGATGCAAGTTTCGCCGCCGGCCTGCTGGAAGCGATGACACAGGTGATGATTGAGCAAACGTCGGTTTTGCTGGTCGCCTATGACACCGACTATCCCGAGCCGCTGCACAGTGTGCGGCCCGAGCCAGACACCTTTGGCGTGGGCTTGGTGCTGGCCCCTAGGCGCAGCGAACGCAGTCTGGCCCGATGGACCCTGGAGCCCGCCGCCTGTTTTACCTCTACTGCGGCAGACCGCCTGGACGACCGCGCCCTTGAACAGGTCCGCAGCAGTATTCCCGCCGCACGCTGCCTGCCGCTGCTTCGCAGTGTGGCAGTGCAAAGCCAGGGCGAGGTCGTGCTCGACTACCTGGAAGGCCTGCAGCTGGCGGTGCAGGTCGCGCCATGCCGCTGAAGCCCCCAAGCGCGCCCTCGACGTTACAGCACGACGTTATTGCCCGCCGCATTCCCCACCAGGGCAGCATGTGCCTGCTCGACCGTGTGACTGCCTGGGACAGCAGCCAGATCAGCTGCGAGGCCAGCAGTCACCGTGACGATAGCAACCCCTTGCGCGCGTATGGACGGCTGGGCGCGGCTTGCGGCATTGAATACGCCGCGCAGGCCATGGCGGTGCATGGGGCGCTGATAGCTGAAGCCCAGCTCAGCGCCGGCAAGACCAGTCCTGCTCCGCAAATCGGCTACCTCGCCAGCATTCGAGGCGCAACGCTTCACGTCGAAAGGCTGGACGACCTGAGCGAGATTCTCAGCATCCGTGCCGAGCGCCTGAGCGGCGATGCCAGCACCATCCTTTACAGCTTCTCGCTTCATGCCGGTCCGGCACTGCTTCTTTCAGGGCGCGCCGTGGTCGTCCTCAATGCAGCGGGCCTAGTGCTGCCAGACCGCACTGGAAATAGCTTCGAGTTTCCACCGGGCACAAGTACACCGCAAACCTTATGAACCAAACAAACCCTCGCAAGCGCGCTCTGGTCACCGGCGGCAGTGGCGGCATCGGCTCGGCCATCTGTCGGCAGCTGGCCAGCGACGGCTTTTACGTCATCGTGCATACCAACCGCAACCTTGAGGCCGCCCAAACCCTGGCGAGCGAAATCCATGCGGCTGGCGGTTATGCGCAAGCGCTGGCCTTCGACGTGACCGATGCCACCGTGACCGCCCTCGCCCTGGACGCGCTGCTCGCGGACGGACCGATTCAGGTGCTGGTCAACAACGCCGGCATTCACGACGACGCGATTTTTCCTGGCATGCAGCTC
>JBKJOH010000242.1:0-5415 GCA_046593295.1 Polaromonas sp.
ATCATTCGCCCTATGCTAGGCACGCCCGTTCCATCGCGCGAAACGTGAAGACAAACTTCTCGCCGCAATTGCTTGCACCGCTGCCAGTACCCGCAAGGAAAATAGATGCATAAAAACGGCTAACCGAACAGTATTGTGGCTTTACCCGGTTTGAGCGAGCCTGATGGCTTCGCTGAAGAGCCAAACGCCGCCTCTTCAGATCAGCATTTTCAAATCAAGTTTGGCCCATTTTGAGGCAGGAATTCCTTCGCCTGTGTTACCCAAAAACGGCACTTTTTGAACCACGCCGAAACCGAAGAGGAAGCAGTAAATTACCGTTTGCTGAAGGACGATGCCGCGTCCTGAAGAATTCAGGCCTTGAATCCGCCTGGCGTCTGTACAAAAGCCGCTCCGTGAGCGCAGAATCATCCGTGCGCGCCGCCATCAGGCGTGTTGCCATCAAGGAGTATGTCGTGACCATGACTCGCAAAACACCCATCGAGCGCTACCGCAATATCGGCATCAGCGCCCACATCGACACCGGTAAAACCACCACGACCGAGCGCATCCTGTTCTACACTGGCGTGACTTACAAGCTGGGCGAGGTCCACGAAGGCACGGCCACCATGGACTGGATGGCGCAGGAGCAGGAGCGCGGCATCACCATCACCTCGGCGGCCACCACGGCTTTCTGGAAAGGCATGGCCGGCAACTACCCCGAGCACCGCATCAACATCATCGACACGCCGGGCCATATCGATTTCACCATCGAGGTCGAACGCTCCATGCGCGTGCTCGACGGCGTGGTCATGGTCTATGACGCGGTCGGCGGCGTGCAGCCGCAGTCCGAAACCGTCTGGCGCCAGGCCAACAAGTACAAGGTTCCGCGCATCGCCTTCGTCAACAAGATGGATCGCGTGGGCGCCAACTTCTTCCGCGTGCAGCGCCAGATTGCCGAGCGACTCAAAGGCGTGGCCGTTCCGGTGCAGATTCCGGTGGGCAGCGAGGACCATTTCCAGGGTGTCATCGATCTGGTGAAGATGAAAGCCATTCTCTGGGATGACACCAGCCAGGGCCTGCATTTCGAGTACACCGAGATTCCGGCCGACCTGCTGGGCTTGGCCAAAGCGTGGCGCGACAAAATGGTCGAGGCCGCCGTTGAAGCCAATGACGAGCTGCTCGACAGATACCTGTCGGGCGAGCCATTGAGCGAAGACGACATTCGGCAAGGCCTGCGCCAGCGCACCCTTGCCAATGAAATTGTGCCCATGTTCTGTGGCAGCGCCTTCAAGAACAAGGGCGTGCAGGCCTTGCTCGATGCCGTCATCGACTACCTGCCTTCGCCGCTCGATGTACCGGCCATCCTGGGCCATACCGTGGACGACAAGGAGGCTGAACGCCACCCGAGCGACGACGAACCCTTCTCGGCGCTGGCCTTCAAGATCATGACCGACCCTTATGTCGGGCAGCTGATCTTTTTTCGCGTCTATTCGGGCGTGGTCCGCACGGGCGACACGGTTTACAACCCGGCCAAAGGCAAGCGCGAGCGACTAGGCCGCCTCCTGCAGATGCATGCCAATGTGCGCAACGAGGTTCACGAGGTGCGCGCCGGTGACATTGCGGCCGCCTTGGGCCTGAAAGACGCGACCACCGGCGACACACTGTGCGACCCGGGCCATGTCATCATCCTGGAGCGCATGAGCTTTCCGGAGCCGGTGATCTCGCAGGCCGTCGAGCCCAAGACCCAGGCCGACCAGGAAAAAATGGCGATGGCCCTGAACCGTCTGGCGCAGGAAGACCCATCGTTTCACGTCCACACCGACCAGGAATCGGGCCAGACCATCATTTCCGGCATGGGCGAGCTGCACCTGGAAATTCTGGTGGAGCGAATGAAGCGCGAATTCGGCGTGGTAGCCAACGTCGGCAAACCGCAGGTGGCCTACCGTGAAACCATCAGGCAGGCCGTCAACGACGTGGAAGGTAAATTCATCAAGCAATCGGGCGGGCACGGCCAGTATGGCCACGCGGTGCTGAATCTCGAACCCCTGCCACCGGGCCAGGGCTACCAGTTTGTCGATGCGATCAAGGGTGGCGTGGTGCCGCGCGAATACATCCCGGCGGTTAACAAAGGCATTCAGGAAAGCTTGCGGTCCGGCGTGCTGGCGGGTTACCCGGTGGTCGATGTGAAGGCCACGCTGGTGTTTGGCTCCTACCACGATGTCGATTCGAACGAAAACGCCTACCGCATGGCCGGCACCATCGCATTCAAGGAAGGCATGCGCCGCGCCAAACCCGTCCTACTGGAGCCGGTGATGGCGGTGGAAGTCGAGATGCCGGAAGACTTCATGGGCCATGTGATGGGCGACTTGTCCTCGCGCCGCGGCAGCATCCAGGGCATGGAAGACATTGCCGGCGGCGGCGGCAAGCTGGTGCGCGCCGAAGTACCGCTGGCCGAAATGTTCGGCTACTCGACCACGCTGCGCTCCCTCACGCAGGGCCGCGCCAGCTACTCGATGGAGTTCAAGCACTATGCCGCCGCGCCGCCCCAGGTGACCGCCGCCATCGTAAATCCCTTTACCAGCAGCTTTCCCCGATAGGCTCAGCGCTGCATTTCAGGCAGACTGCCGGCGCGAGACGACAATCTGCATTCCATGAAAACCATTCTTCCCCTGCAACTCCTGGTTGCCCCCGACCTGAACGACCCGCAGCCGCTGGTCATCTACCACGGCCGCAAATGCCCCGACGGCTTTGGCGCTGCCCTGGCCGCCTGGCTTTTCTACCAAGACCGTGCGGAATATTTGCCGCTCGACCACGGCGACATCAAGTCGGTTGATGAGCTGCCCGCGCTTAGCGGCCGCGCCGTTTACATCCTCGACTTCTCGTTTACGCCCGAGATCATGCAGGGCATCGAAGAGCGCGCCGCCAAGCTCGTCATGCTCGACCACCACAAGAGCGCGGCGGAAAAACTGACCAGTTTTGCCTGCCGCTGCGGTGTCGTTCACTTTGACATGAACAAGTCAGGTGCCCGGCTCGCCTGGGAGTTTTTTCAGCCCGCCAAGCCGGTACCAGGCCTGGTGCGCTTTGTGGAAGACCGCGACATCTGGGTCTGGCAATACCCCGAGAGCGCCGGCTTTCTGGCGGCGCTGGACATGGAGGCGTTTGACTTTGCGCGCTGGGCCGAAATTGCAGCTTTCAGCCCCGCGCAACTGAGCGATTTCATGGCGCGCGGCCAGGCCATGGATGAAAAATTCAGCAAGCTTGCCACCGACATTGCCGAGGGCGCACAGCCCGTCATTTTCAACGGCCAGCACGGGCTGATGGTCAACGCCCCCAGCGTGTTTCACAGCCTGATCGGCAATATGCTGTCCGAAAAAAGCTCTACCTTCGCGCTGCTGTGGAGTGCCGGCAAGGACAGCGTCGTCAAGGTCGGACTGCGCTCGCAACGCGGCTTTGACTGCATCGCCCTGGCCGAAAGCATGGGCGGCGGCGGCCACGCCCAAGCCTGCGGTTTCAAGATGGGTACGAAGCGTTTGCCCGAGCTGCTCAGCGGAACGTTTGACGCAGTTGGCAAGCGTTCCGTTTGATTAAAAGTTGACAAAGAATATAGGTTTTAGTCCATGCAGGACGGGCGCAAGCAACTATTAAATTTGTAGCGCGTAGGTCGGGTTAGCGCAGACGCGGGCCGACATCTTTGGTCACCGCTTCAACCCGACCTGCGACTCAAACCGGCAGCGTCTCACCCCAGCAATGGAAGGTGAAGGGCCGGGGGGCTTGGCAGGTAGCGGGTGTGCAGGTTGTCCAGGCTGAAACCCGCCTCCTGTAGCAGCGCTGAAATGTCGCGCCCCAGGTGGCATCCCCCAGCCACCTTGCCCCACAGCGGCTGCAGCCGTTCCTGCCAGCGCCGCACCGACTCATCCGGCGCGCGGCCATGTTCGCAAAACAGCAGCTACCCACCGGGCACCAGCACCCGGCGCATTTCCCGCAGCGCCGCCAGCGGGTCGGGAATGGTGCACAGCGTGTAGGTGCTCAGCACCGTGTCAAAGCTGGCATCAGGCCGTGGAATCTGTTCAGCCGACAACCCCACCAGTTCCACCGGCAGCCCCGCCTGCGCGATGCGCTCGCGCGCCAGGGGGTGCAGTTGCAGGGCTGGGTCCAGCCCAGTGATTTTGGTCACGCGGGTTTTGTCGTACCACGGCATGTTGAGCCCGGTGCCAATACCAACCTTCAGCACCCGGCTCCGCGCCAGCGGCACCACTAACTGGCGCTGCCGGCTCACCATGGGCAGGCCACAGACAAAGTCCAGCGCAGGCGGCAGGATGTAGCGGTCGTACCAGGAGGGGGGCATATTCAGCGGTCAGTCAGCCCGCGTGATGCGTACGTAATGCGTACGTAAGGCGGTGTAAATAAATAAACGTATCAACTTGGAACTGATGGTGCTATGCTCCACCAGCATGAATACTCGAATCGAGTTGGAGCAAAAGTTTGGTGCGGTGTGGCCACTTTTAGATGAACGCACTCGCCGCCTTTTTGCTGCAAATGAAGCAACAAGCTTGGGGTTTGGCGGAGTTTCTGCGGTACAGCGGGCATGTGGTTTGTCGCGAAGAGCGATAGCGCAAGGCATTCGCGAAATTCAGGAGGGTAGCGTATGCCAAGAAATATTTTGTCAAAGTCGACGGAATGTTAGGCGACAACTTCTAATCGGAGTCGCCATGTGCGGCATTCGCGACACACCAGGGGTAGCGTATTCGTCGGGTAGAGACGCTACAGGTAGTGGGTCAATTTTGGGAAATTCACTTAATGCGACAGAACTCCGGAGGGGCCTATGCATAGAGTGGGTATCAAGACCGAAGCTCGTCTTTCTGCTGATCCGTGCGACAACGCCCATGCGGGTTGAATTGGCGAAGTAAGGGGTTTTGCACCGTTGACGGTGGTTTGCGGAAATAGAATTTAAAACAAGATTTAACATTTTCCCTCTAAGAGCCGTTCTTTGGGGCGTTGGTATTGACTCCTGCTCAATGCGCTGGTCCTGGAGTCACAACAAACTCAAGTTCCTTGCCTGAGAGGGGTTCTGCGACTGCCTGCAGTCGCTTCAGGACGGCGGCATCGGCATCGGACGCATCGCCGCGCCGGGCCAGCAGGCGATCGCGCAGAACCGATGTGGGTGCCTCGCAATGAACGATCGAAAAGGGCACGTCGAGTTCGCGCGCGAGTGCCAGCGCGCGCAAGCGTTCTTCACGAAGCAGGAAAGCCGCGTCAAGAATGACGGGATAGCCGGCCTGCAACACAGCCCGCGCGAGCGACAACAGCTGCCCATAGGTGCTCGCGGTGGCATCGGCGCCGTACAGATCCAGCCCCAGTCCGCGCGAATCCGCAAGCATGCCCAAGCCCGCCAGGCGCTTGCGCTCGACGTCAGATCGCAGCCGGATCGCCCCTTCT
>JBKJOH010000346.1:0-13077 GCA_046593295.1 Polaromonas sp.
AAAGGTGGGGAAGCCCTTGTCGTTTGAGGTGAGGCGGGACCAACGGCAGGACGCCAGGCCCGGGCTGGCGAAAATGTACGCGTACGCCAGACTGGGCCTGGTGGCCTGCCGTTGGGCCTCGCCTCGACCGAAGGGTTAGGCCCCGGTTGCAGTGGCGGCCGAGCCTACTTGTTCTTGGGCGCGCGCAAGACTGTTTCGCAGACATAACGACGAAGTTGCCGACTTTGCGAGGTCCCTTCGCCGGGCCCTGAACCGGCGAAACTTATACCCTTCCGATCCTTGAGATGCATCACGCCAGTCTGGCAGTTGGCGGCAATGTGGTACGAGGTCTTGTCAACGCCCTTAGGACCGCCGATATATAGGGTCGCGGTGCGAATTCCTTTTTCCTCACGCACTTCCTTCTCATCGAAGCAGAAGTGCGCGTTTGTCGCCTTGTCTTCAGCACAGGTGAGTTGTATCGCATGCGTTGCCATGGACGATACAAGCAGCACGACAGCGACACCTCCGACTCGTCGCCAGTTCGGCGATCTCTTGACGTGGAAGTCGCGTTCGGCAGCTAGGAGGATCATAGTTTCGGGCTGGCGGAGGATTGGTGTGGAAATGTAGTCTTGGAATCGGACAAGGGCAAGGAGATACCTCGAATCCGGGGCCCCAACAGTCAGCGTTTATCCGCCGCGCCGTAAAGCCAGCACAAAGCGAAGACATCAATCGCGGCAGATAAACCATGTTGGACTGAACCGCGTGTGGGTCGGTCATGTTGCGGTCGTTGCAGTATAGGGGGTTTGATTCAACCGCCCTAGCTCTGCGACAGATTATGACCCCGCGCAGCGCCACCCGCGACCGGCGCAAACCACAGCCCGCGCGGTGTTGGTCCTGGTTACTGCGCCAAACCAGAGCGGCACCACGGTGACACGGTGGCGCGCGTCTTGACCCGCCAGCATGAGGCGCAGCACGACCCCCGCACATGCACGCTGGCACATGGCGCATGTCTTGAGCCGTTTGCGCTTGAGGCTCACGGCGGCCCCCTGGCTTGCCCTGACATGGCCGTACCCGGCGTAAGTTAATGAGGGTCAGATTCCAATTACCCAGCGTCCGCACCGGAACTCAAAACAGCCGCCCCATGCGCAGTCATGACCATGCGTGTCAAATTTAGAAAAAATAAGGCTGTAGCCCCCGTGCTATATGCGCAACCAGCTATTGAAACGATAGCAATTTCGCGCGATAGCTGTGCGGCACGACAGACCACGAATGTTTTCAATACACAACATCATGATCGCCCACGTTCACCGGGATGATCTCTTCATCATGAATGATCAGCTCCAGTGTGATGCGATAGGAAAGGTTGATGGAGACCGAATCCAGACCCTGCAACCTGCCGCTCAATGCATGCAAGCGCAACGATGGATGGCGGGGGTTCATCTCCAGCAATTGCAGTGTCTTGAGATATTGATTTTCCAGCTCAGGGTGGCGCTTGAGAAAACGTGCGGCGCGTTTTTCGTATTGTGCGGTGAATACAAGCTGAAAGTTCATGTGCTGATTTTCTTTACCCGTTTCACATGTGCTGCCGGTGATTCCTTAACCGAGCGACCCGCTGCAATGTCGGCATGCGTTTCGGCTAGTGCAGTTTCCAGCTCGCATTCGCGCAGATAGTGATATTGCGCGATCTCCATCACCACGAAACGATCTTTGCCGCGTACCGAGACGATGGCTTCCAGACGTTCAGCCAGCACGGCCTCGATGGCGGCGACACCTTTTGTTTTTAAATCATTGGCAGTAATGCTGGACATTGATCACCCTCTTTAAATTGTTATTTGAAGTGCGCTCAATAATACTCTAAAGAGTACGATTTAGTAACCCTCCGTTACCACAGCTATCGCGAGATTTTGATCTGCAAGAATCATCACCGACACTGGATGCTGCGGCATTCCTTTGAGGACTCTGGGTGTCGCGGCAGTTGGCTCAACACTGCGCACCACCAAACTATAAAATCCGACCACAACACCAACTTGGGAGAGTCGCTGTATGACGCATCGAAATGAACAAGGACGGTCAAAAATTGGTCAGCTTTCGGCCAGCACTCACAACAGCCATGTTTCATGGCTGTTGTGGATGCTGGCCGAAAATCATTGCTAATCAGGAAAAACTATGACAGTTCACTTTATCGGCGCTGGCCCTGGAGCCCCCGACCTTTTGACGCTGCGCGGCCGCGATCTGATCGCCGCCTGCCCCGTGTGCCTGTACGCCGGTTCGCTAGTGCCCGAAGGCGTGCTGGCGCATTGCCCGCCCGGCGTACGCCTGGTCAACACCGCGTCGCTATCGCTCGACAACATCATTGCCGAGATCAGCGCGGCCCATGCCCAAGGACAGGACGTGGCGCGCCTGCATTCGGGCGACTTGTCGGTCTGGTCCGCCATGGGCGAGCAACTGCGCCGCCTGCGCGCGGCCAACATCCCTTACACCGTCACCCCCGGCGTGCCCTCGTTCGCTGCGGCTGCCGCCACGCTAGGGGCGGAGCTGACCCTGCCGGGCATGTCGCAATCGGTGGTGCTCACGCGCACCTCGGGCCGTGCCTCGGCCATGCCCGACACCGAATCATTGACCCACTTTGCCGCCACTGGCGCGGTGTTGGCCATCCACCTCTCGGTCCATGTGCTGCCGCGCGTAGTACGTGAGCTGACCCCGCACTACGGCCCCGACTGCCCGGTGGCCGTGGTCTGGCGCGCCAGCTGGCCCGACGAGCGCGTGGTGCGCGCCACCCTAGCGACCATAGAAGCCGCCGTGGGCGACGGCATAGATCACACCGCGCTGATTCTGGTGGGCCACACGCTGGGCGCCGAAGATTTCGAGACCAGCAGGCTGTACGCGGGCGACTACGACCGCCGCTACCGCCCTATCGGCACGCATCCGCGTTTTCCGACACCCGATGCCGCTGAAGACCGCCCAGCAGAAGGCACGGCCCGGTGATTGCGCTCAGCCTGGTCGGCATCGGCACCGGCAACCCCGACCACCTGACCCGCCAGGGTGTGGCCGCATTGAACGCAGCCGACGTGATCCTGATCCCGCGCAAAGGCGAGGGCAAGGCCGACCTGGCCGAGCTGCGCCAGTCCATTTGCACCACCGTGGTCAGCAACCCCGCCACCCGCATCGTCCACTTCGACATGCCGCTGCGTGACAGCGCTGATGCCGACTACGCCGGTGCAGTGAACCGCTGGCACGATGCGATTGCGGATATCTGGCACGAAAAAATCAGCATTTACCTACCCCAAGGAGGCAAGCTGGCGCTGTTGGTGTGGGGCGACCCGTCGCTGTATGACAGCACACTGCGCATCGCCGAACGACTGAAGCTGCGGCTGGCCTCTGGGATGGATCTGCAGGTGTCCGTGGTGCCCGGCATCACTGCACTGCAAGCCCTCACCGCGGCCCACGCCATCCCGCTCAACGACATCAACGCTCCCGTCACGATCACCACCGGTCGGCAGCTGCGCGACCACGGCTGGCCTGCCAGCGCAGACACCATCGTGGTGATGCTGGATGGCGAATGTTCTTTTCGCCATATCGACCCGAAAGGCATCACCATCTGGTGGGGCGCCTACCTGGGCATGCCGGAACAAGTGCTGGTAAGCGGCCCACTGGACCAAGTGTCCGACCAGATCCTGCAGCGGCGCCAGACGGCGCGGGCTGCGCATGGGTGGATCATGGATACCTATTTGCTGCGTCGGGCAACTTAGGGACTTAGCAACTTAGCGTCACTGCGAACTATACGGCCCACTTTTGCATAAAAATTGCCGTCATCCCCGTGGAATATACGCTAGCAGCTACTTATTTAATAGCAAATTTATGGGCAATCGCAGGAAAATCGTGCCCGCTAGGAGCGTGGTGAATTGAAGGTGCCTATCGTAAAAATTGAGGGGCTGAGCGCTTTTGCGCAGTCCCGCTCGAATGCAGGGTTTGGGCTCTCGCCACCCAAATTACGGGATCTCTGCGGCCATGAAATACCGCCAAGACAACAATGCGATGTTGTTCCGCATGAAAATAAACGCTGTATGGAAAACGATTGGCAACAACAGGCCGAATGTCCCCGCGAACAATGGCAAACCGGAGGGGATGTTCAGATGCAAGCGATACACAACGGTCAATCTCAGCAATGAACTCAAGAGCAAGGCCACGTTGCTTGCTTTCATACCATGTGCTTGCTTCATTAAACTCTGCACTGGCGGCACGATGAAAAGTGACTGGCAGGCTCATTGCCTGATTTTGGCAAGAGCGGCAGCTTTTACTTCGCTCCAGGGAATCACATCGTTTGGGTTTGCTAGATGATCTGCGAGACGACGGTCAAGTTCCGTTTTTTGCGTTTCTCTCAACGATGGCGTGGCACCGCGACTAACGATGCCGTCCCAGATAGCCTGAACCAGCTCGATCTGTTCGTCAACGTCGAGCACACTTGCTTGCTGTAAGAGTTGTGTGTTCATGGCTAGGCTCCTTTCAAAACTAATGAGGCAATTTTAGCGCCTCGCACCCCATGTCGAACGTGCCTAATCGGAGCGGCAGCCTGGTCAATCTGGACAAAGCCCTGCTCTGGAGCGAGCCGCTGGCACGCGCCTGGAACGTCTATCTGTGTTTGGGTGTCGCAATTCATCCAGCAAGCCATCTGCCTCAATAGCAAGCGCGATTACCTCGAACGAAATGTCGCGCTCAATTTTCAACGCCTCGTTTTTTTCGTGGTTCCAGCGTTGGGGCATGGGGAAATGATGCCAGAGGTTTGAGGAATTAGATTGGAATGAGGAAATGGGAAATGGGAAATGGGAAATGGGAGACCCTTGACTTCCACTGGTGCGGGAAGCCAGATTTTTCAGATGCACGCCACGCTTGTTGATGTTCATGCGTGCAAGTATAGAGTGGCAACTCCATACCGGGCATAGGGTAAATCAGGCAGTCAGGCAGTCACCAGCGCCGTCCGACGTACCCGCCGCACATTGAAGGCACTCGCAATCAGCACGCCCTGCATCAGTGCCAGGCCAAGCAGCACACCGCGGTACTGGCCGTGGTCCATCATCACCCCGAAAATCAGCGGCGATATCGCCTGCCCGATGTCCAGGCCTGCATACACCACGCCATAAACCCGGCCCGAGGCGTTGTCGGGCGTGGAGCGCTTGACCAGCAAGTCACGCGACGGCCCGGCGATGCCCGAGGCAAACCCCATCAAACCAAACAGCACCGGTACCATCCAGGCGGGAAAACTGCCCAACGCCAGCACCAGCGCAACCGCTGCGGCCAGCCCGAAGCCCGTGCCCACAATGCGCTCGCAGCGCGTCGGGTCAGCAACCAGAAAGCCGCCCAGCACCATGCCCCCGGCACTGCTGACCATGTAAATCGTCAGGCACACGGCCACCAGCGCCAAAGGCACATCGTGCAGTTGCCGTGCGGCCTCGGGCGCAAAAGCCTGCACCACGCTCAGGACGATGGCATACCAGAAGAAAAATGCAAAGCACATCCAGACGGCAGGGATTTTCAAAAAACCGAGGCCGCTGTCAGGCCCGCTATGGGAAGCAGGCGCGTTCTTGACAGGTGCTGCGACCGGCAGCGTCAGCTTGTCGCGGTTCAGCAGCAGCACCGCCAGCACCACAAAAACCAGCACACCGGCAGATGCCAGCGCAACGCGCCACGAATAGACCAGCGTCAGCGGCACCAGCATGGCCGGTGCTAGCGCCCAGCCCAGGCTGCCGGTGATGCCATGCACGCTGTAGGCATGGCCCAAGCGCGGCGCGCTAACCTTGCGGTTCAGCAGCGTGTAGTCAACCGGGTGAAACACGCCGTTGCCGATACCGCCAATCACGGCAAAGGCCGCCAGCATCCAGTAGCTGGTGCTTAACGAATAGCCGAAGGCGGCAACGCCGATCAAGGCCAGCCCAGCAAAAAGAATCGGCCGCGGGCCAAAACGATCCACCACAAAACCAGACAAGGCCTGCACGGCACATGAAACGACGAAGAAAATCGTCATCAAAAAACCCAGCTCCGCATAGCTAGCGTTGAACTCATCCTTCAGCCACGGAAACAGTGGTGCCAGCAACAACTGACTGAAGTGGCTAATGAGGTGCGCGCCGCCTACCAGGCCAATCACGCTGGCATCGCTGCGCAGCGGTGTGCCCGCTGGCAAGTTCATGGTGCTTGAAGTATTCATGTCGCTATCGTAGTATTGATCAGGGCTTGCCCGGTTTCCAGCGCTTGAGCAGCAACGCATTCGTCATCACGCTGACCGAGCTCATGGCCATGGCGGCACCGGCAATCACAGGGCTTAAAAAACCCATGGCGGCGAGCGGGATGCCTGCTGCGTTGAAGGCAAACGCCCAGAACAGGTTTTGACGTATTTTGGCGACCGTGCGGCTGGAGATTTTCAAAGCGGCGGCTACCAGCAGCGGGTCACCGCGCATCAGCGTGATGCCTGCGGCGTGCATGGCCACGTCGGTGCCATTGCCCATAGCCATGCCGACATCTGCCGCCGCCAGTGCCGGTGCGTCGTTCACGCCATCGCCGACCATCGCGACGGTGTGACCACCCTCCTTGAGCGCCATCACCCTGGCGGCCTTATCACCGGGGAGTACGTCGGCCATGACTTCTCTCTCTTCAGGCCGCAGGCCCAAGCGGCGCGCCATGGCTTCGGCAGCGCTGCGGTTGTCGCCGGTAACCATCACCACCCGAATGCCGCTGGCGCGCAATGCAGCCAGCGCCTCTTTGGCACCGGGTTTGGGTTCGTCGCTAAACGCCATCAAAGCGCGCAGGCTCAAGCCAGTCGCTGTGCGCTCGACCATGGCCGACAGCGTCGCTCCTTTTGCCTGCCAGTCTGTTGCCTGGTTGGCAACCGCGCGCATGTCTACCTTGAGCAGATCCATCCAGCGCAGGCTTCCAATCAAAAAACTGCGCACACCAACTTCACCTTCCGTGCCTTGACCAGGCACGGCGTGTACGTTGCCGGGCGCATCAAACACTAAGCCCCTAGCCTGCGCACTGGTGACCACGGCGCGGGCCAGCGGATGTTCACTGCCGCTTTGCAGGCTGGCGGCGATTTTCAAGGCCTCATCCGCATCCATCCCCGGCACTGCGATCAACGCGGTCAATTCGGGCCGGCCCAGCGTCAGCGTTCCGGTCTTGTCGAAGACGACCACATCCACCTTGTGCGCCAGTTCCAGCGCCTGGGCATCCTTGATCAGAATGCCGTTCTTCGCTGCTACACCGGTACCGGCCATGATGGCCGCTGGTGTCGCCAGCCCGAGCGCGCAGGGGCAGGCAATCACCAGCACCGCAACCGCATGAATCAAGGCCATCTCGAACGCGTAGCCGCTGAACCACCAGCCCAGCACGGTTAGACACGCCAGTAGCAGCACCACCAGCACAAAAACGCTGCTGACCTGATCCACCAAGCGCTGGATGGGTGCCTTGGCAGCCTGCGCGTCTTCGACCAGGCGAATGATGTTTGAGAGCACCGTCCCACTACCGACAGCGCTGACCTGCATCACCACGCGGCCATTACCATTGATGGAGCCGCCTGTCAGCTTGTCGCCCGCCTCCCTGTTCACGGGCAACGCCTCGCCCGTCAACATCGATTCATCCACCTGTGTATGACCTTCCAGCAGCGTGCCGTCTACTGGAAAGCGCTCACCGGGTTTGACCACGATACGGTCACCCACCAGTACCTCGGCCACGGGTACATCCACTTCGTCGTCCAGACCCATCAAATGCACCACATCAGGCCTGAGCGCGTGCAGCGCGCGAATCGCAGAGGTCGCCTGGCGCTTGACCCGTGCTTCCAGCCATTTACCCAGCAGCACCAGCGTGATGACGACGGCCGAGCCTTCAAAATACAGATGCAGCATGGTGTCAGGCTCGGCGCTAAGCCAGAGCCACATCGACAAGGCCCAACCCGCCGTTGTGCCGAGTGCCACCAGCAGCTCCATATTGCCGGTCAGCGCCTTCAGGGCACCCCAGCCCGCCTTGTAAAAGCGCGCACCCAAAACAAACTGTATCGGTGTGGCCAGCAAAAACTGCCACAGCGCAGGCAGCATCCAGTGCTTGCCGAAAAAATCGCCAACCATAGGCAGCACCAGCGGAACTGACAACGTCAGGCCAATGCCCACGGGCATGAACCCGGCCCATAGCGACGCATCTGGCGCATCAATGGAAGCATCTGCGGCACGCGGCTCATAACCCGCATCACGCACCGCACGGCGCAGCCGCGCCTCCATCTGTTCGCCGGGCGCATACACAATCCGCGCCGACTCAGTGGCCAGGTTGACGCTAGCGGTCTCCACGCCGGGCACTTTTTTCAGCACCTTTTCAACCCTTGACACACAGGACGCACAGGTCATGCCGCCTATGCCGATATCCAGAAGAGCGACGGCCAGAAGGGGTGTAGAAAGGGTATTCAAGTTTATGAGCTTAATCCTTTCCATGGCCCTAAGGTTCAAGATATGCTTTGCATCAACCGATTCACCTACAGGAGCGCCTTGGATGAACCAGACCTTTACCTTTACCGTCACCGGCATGACTTGCGGCCATTGCGAAAAAGCCGTAACCCGCGCCATCAGGCAGCTCGACCCGCAAGCCGAAGTGAAGATAGACCGCGCCGCCAATAAGGTGCAAGTGCAGTCAACACAAGCGCGTGATCTTTTGAGCAAGGCCATTGCTGAAGAAGGCTACGCTGTCGCGGCATGAGCACCTTGACTTTTGTCACCGTCACACGTCAAATGAGCGGACTGTAAGCAGCCAATGACAGGAATATGATTTCTTAAATAGCACTTGTCATGCTGCACGACAACTTTAGGGAGTTGGATGAAAGCTTTCGTATTGCGTGCCAAGCTACGCACACCGATCATCAAACGGGGGTTTGTGACTCTTGACGCCCTGCTGATGTCGATACTGGGCCGGGGTGATGTCAGTGACCTCATCCAATGTGATCAAGGCCTTTACCTTGCCAGTGCGGGGTTTCCAGTTGATGCCGTAGCAAAACAGCGCGCATCTTTCGTTGCCAGCTTGCGGCCAGAACATACCCCAGAGTGGCTGGATGTCATCAAAACAAATACCCAGACAGCCGACCTGAAAATAGGCCTTTCTCGTCAGAGAGAAGGAGGCAACATCATCAACGCGTATGAGGCGACGGTCGCCAGCGCCGTGGAATGGTATGCCACAGGCCACATGCAGCAGATTCTTGACGTTGTATCTGGAGTCGAATCCATAGGAAAGCGTCGTACCTCCGGCTTTGGCGAAGTAAGCTCTTGGGAGGTTGAGGAGGGCGAGTTGGATGGCCTTGTTGGGTACAACAGCGAACCGCTTCGTCCAGTACCCACAGAACGATGGACCGAAGGAGGCGACTGGGTACCTGTTGAAGCAGCATGGAAGGCGCCGTACTGGGATGTGCGCAACCGCACGAAATGCTTTGTTCCGGAGGTACAGCCATGAACGGCGCCGAGTTCTTCATGCGACATGCGGGCTATCGACTCCTGCCTTCAGAACTGAAAACGGATGATCCAGTCCATGACGCCGACAAACTATTCGGTCTCGCTCTGCCGCTGCATACGGGTAAGACGTTGCGGCTCTCGTCTTGCTGGATGGTGGTTACGCCGCAGTGGGTTGCCACGAGCTTTAAGGCATTGCCACAGACCGGCTTCCGGACCGATATGGAACGCAAGGTCGCCATTGATACAGCGCTCAAAAGCAAGGAGCCATGCATGGTGCTTGCGCTGGGCAAAAGAACAATGACCGCGCGTGACCTGTTCGTCACGTACGACCCAAGGGCTACGCGCATGTGCAGTCAAGGCGAAGCCAAGACATACGACGCCACCAAGGAGAAAACATGGACATCGTGATCGACAAACCATCTCGGATTCGCGGCTACGCGTTGCACCGGATTGTTGAACAACTACAGCAGGGCAAGCCAGCTTTGTGGGCAGATGAAGTCTCGCAGGTAAGGATCAGGCCGCACGACGCAGTGCCGCCGCAGTATGAAGTAGGGAAATTGCTCGCCTTCACAACGACGGCCTGTGTCGCATTCAGCAGTGGTCACAAGCATAAGTACTTGCCACTAGCCGACTGGCGCGGCCGCAAGATGTGGCTGGACAAACAGGCTCAAAAGCACGGCTTTGAGCTGCTCGGCGTTCACGTTTCGGGGGGCATGCAAGAGGTTGAAACCCATGATCGCAGGAAGTTCACCATTGATGCCACTGAATTCACCGGATTGCTTCGCGTCCTTGACCCGGCGGCTTTCGCCAATTGCCTTGTCAAGGGCATAGGCAAAGTCGGCAAGGCGTTTGGCCTCAATTTACTAATCGTTCAATAAACACCAACAAGGGGGTAATGCCATGAGCACCAACAATACTTTTATCGTTGCTGATGTCAGCATCGACTGCATCCAGCCACTTACTTTCACGCACCATGGCGTTGCGGGCTTGCCCCAAATGACGCGGGGCGTCGATCAAGAGGGACGCCACCAACGGACGGTGTACATACCCGCAGCCCAGTTTCGTGGCCGCCTTAGGCACGAAGCCGCTTTGGGTGAGATGCGTGGCAAGCCAGAGAAGGTCAAACTTGAAGAGGCCTACCTGCTTGCTTTGGGGCAAGACCTGCGCCCGGATGAAGAGGACGTGCCCGAACAGGTGAGACTCAAGGATCAGTTGAAGTTCCGGGCTGCCAACCCGCTGCTGGATTTGTTCGGCACTTGGAAGGTTTCCAGCCGCCTGTTCGTCTCTCACTTTCTTCCCGGTGTCAATGTCGTACCCGACAAAGTCAGCCACATCCGCCGGGACTTGGACACCAATGAAGACATCATGGCCGAGTTGGATGAGTTGCAGCAGGACCGCTTATACGAGCGGCAGGACAAGCAGGGACTGGCGTCCAAGGCGGGAACCTTGATCAAGTTGGCAACGCGAGAGTTGATGGCGGCGAAAAAGACCAAAGATACGGCCAAGGTCGATCAGCTTGAAGCCAAGCTGCAAGAGATCAAAGACCTGAAGAAGACCCAAAAAGGCGATGACGACTCGGACAATACCAAGCATCTTTTGGTGCTTGAAGTTATTCCCGCAGGGATTACCTTGAATGGCAAACTGACGGTGCATGGCGCCAACCAGTACGACCTGCGAACGCTGGTAAATGCGTTGGATGGCTTCAGTTTCAAGCCCTATTTGGGTGCGCAACGTGCAAGGGGCTGTGGGGAGGTTCGCGGAACCGCAAATTTCAAGAACCAAGATGGTGAAGTGTTGGCTGCCGTGACGTTTGGTGGACTTTGTGCAGCGAAGGTTGAGTGGACCGAAGCCGGAAACCAGTTTCTGAATCTTGCCGATCAAGTCGCTGCATGAAATTTCGCAGCAAAGAGCAGACGCAGTACGCCAAGTTGATCGAAGGCACCCTACAGCCCGGCCCACCGCTTCTGGCGGGTGCTGCGGCTGGGCTGGGCAAGACACATGGTTACAGCGTCCCGCTGATTCAGTCCGGCAAGCGAGTCGCCATCGCCATGAGCACCCGGCAGTTGATCGACCAGTACTTGGAAAGCGATGCCCTGAGGGTGGCAAGCTCTGGTAAAGATGTGCTCGTGGTGGCCCTGCACTCGCGCAGGCAGTTTGAGCGCGAAAGTGAATACCGAGATCACCGGGAGAAAGCGATGGCCGCGCAGGTGCTGGTGGTCACGCATGCCGCCGCTTTCATCGACAGCTTCAGTCCGGGCTATGCTGGGTTGCGCAGCCGCGATGTGGTTCTGTTCGATGAAGCTGACCTGCTGGCCGACGCTGCCGATCTGCGCAGCACGTTTAGCATTAGCGCGGAAATACTAAAAGACTGTGGCGCAACGGGTCTCGGCCCCGACACTGCGGCCAAGAAAGTGAAGGAAAATGCGGACGATCCGGAGGATAGAGGCGCAGCATCTGCCATTCTTTATGCGTTGGCAAACCCTGCCTGGTACAAGGTGGTGGGGTATGAAGACGACGGATCGCTGATCCTGAAGCATCGAATGCCCGGGCGCATGCTCAAACCCTTGGTGGCAGACGTGCCGCGCTGCATTTTTACCAGTGGAACATTACAAGTTTCTGGCAGGTTTGATTTCTTTGTCAAGTCCATAGGACTGACTGCCATTGCGCCAGAGAGTCGTCACATTGATCCGGTTCAACATGGCGAAGTGGTCGTTGAATTGGCCTCGAATGAAATGCACATTGAGGAAATGGCTTCCCGGATAGCTCAGGCGGTGCGTCCGGTTCTTGTCCTCACCACCAGCCACGACATGACAACCAAGCTGAGCGCACACCTGCCTGACGCCGCCGCCAGAGGGAAAGGCGAGCCGTTGGCCGATGCGGTTGTACGATGCGCTGACGACGGCATTTTGATAGCTGCGGGGGCTTGGTCAGGCTTGGATTTGCCGAGGTTGCGCTGGAAGACGGTGGTGATTCCAAAGACGCCATACGGCGCTCTAACGGTTCTGGATGGGCAGCACGTCAACCGCTACATCGACAGCAAAGTGGTAGCCATTCGCCGCACCTATCAGGGCCTGCACCGTGGGCTGAGAACCCCGGACGCGCACTGTACGCTGCTGTTGCTGGACCCACGAAGCGGACGCGACGAGTTGCGGGAGGCTATTCCGGCGCGCTTCCGCATCGATTGGGCAAGTTTTGAAGAAGGCGCTAAAGAGCTTAAGAGCCACTTCAAGGCCGAGCGCAACGCCAGCCTGCGCATGGCAGCGATCAAGCATCACGGCGCACGATGTATGCAGCCGGGTTGTGAGGTTGCGGCATTGCACCTTCTGAATGTTCATCACAAAAGGCCGATTTCTGAGGGGGTCAGAAAGACCACTATGGGTGACGTAATCGTACTTTGCAAAAACCACCATGCGGATGCGCATCACCGTATGCGCATGACTCTTTTGGAGGAAGCTGATCAGATAAAAAATTCAACCGAATCAACGGTGTAGCGGAAGTCAGTTCAAGCTGCCATGTGAATGTGCAGTTACTGGAACAGCGCGGCGACGGATGCGCCTGATGTCTTGGTTCAAGCTGCCATGTGAATGTGCAGTTACTGGAACCCTGAGCCTCATCGTGCGTCCGTGCG
>JBKJOH010000114.1:0-19977 GCA_046593295.1 Polaromonas sp.
CAAATATTTTTTTACAAATCGTGCCATTACACGTTTCTACGAAAAACGCGGCTAAGTGCTTGATTTCATTGGAGTAGAGGCGACTTTGAGGCCGGCAACTGTCGAACCCGGGGGAGCCAGACGAGGCATACCGCATCCGGTCAGCTGAGTAGTTACGGTTTTCACCCATTTAAATGGCTGTAGCCCAATAAATACGGGCATTACCAGCTACCAAATCAATAGCACCTACCATCACGGTATGCCAACCCAGCCACCGCCCAAAGACTGAATCAAAGCCACCGCAGTGGTTTGCCTGTCTGCGCTGGCCTGGACTACTGCACGCCTTGCGCTGAGGGCTGTGGTTTGTGCCGTGATGACTTCGGTGTAACTGACCTGGCCGCTGCGGTAGCGGTTAAGCACCTGTTGCTCGACCTGGTCTGCGGAGCTGGATGCCTGCTGCCGCAATGCCTGCTGGATTTGCAGCACGCGGGTGGCTGAGAGCTGGTCTTCTACGTCTCTGAAAGCTGCCAACACCGTTTGCCGATAGCGCGCAATGGCTTGCTCGTAAGCGGCTTGTGCGCCGTCTAGCCTTGCGCCCGTTGCGCCCGCGTTAAACACCACTTGCGCTGCCGACAAACCCAGCGACCACACGCTGGTAGCCGTGCTGAACAAGTCGGCCACGCCTCTAGCACCAGAGCCCGCTGAAGCATTGAGAATGATCTTCGGGTAATAGGCGCTTTGGGCGATGCCGATTTGCTCGTTGGCAGCGGCGGCGCGGCGCTCTGCACCGGCGATGTCGGGGCGGCGTTGCAGCAGGGTTGACGCAACGCCGACGGGTACGCTAGGTGTCACAGGTTTGTAGTCGGTAATGGCGGCCAGCGCGAAGTTGCCGGGTGCGTCGCCCACCAGCACGGCAATCGCATGCTCAAACTGTGCGCGTTGGCGCTGCAGGCCCGCTGCATCTGCCTGGCCGTTGGCGAGCTGCGTCTGGGCTTGCAATAAATCGGTCTTGGCAGCGATACCTGTGGTGTAACGGTTTTGCGTGATGTCGAGTGCGCGCTGGTAGGCGGCTATGGTGCTGGCCAGCAAGGCAGCTTGCGCATCAGATTGCCGCAGTGAAAAATAATTGACAGCCATCTCGCCCTGCGCCGACAGCCTGGCCGCTGCAAGGTCTGCGGCGCTGACCTGTGCGCTGGTGCTGGCTGCATCAGCCACCCGACCCAGACGGCCCCATACATCGGGCTCCCAGGTACCGCCTAGGCTGACCTGGTAGTTATTGGCTGTGCGGCCAGCCGTACCTAGTGCCACATCGCCCGCGCTGCGCGAACGCGCCTCCGATCCATTGAGCGAAACCGACGGGAACAGCCCGACGCGCTGCTCACGTACCAGTGCCCTGGCCTGCGCATAGGCACCCACTGCAACGGCGACGTTCTGATTCGACACCTCGACGCGCGCAGCCAGCTGATTTAAAACCGGGTCTGCAAACAGCTCCCACCACGGGCCACGCTCCAGCGCGTCGGCTGGTGAAGCCACCACCCAGTCACCCGCTTCTTTGAAGGCGCTGACTTCAGGCGCAGTAGGCTTTTGATACGCAGGCCCCACAGCGCAAGCGCTCAGCAGCAAGGCCGTGAAGCTACTGGCAGCCCAATGGCGAGTTGCTGTGGCATATTTAAAAGTTGTCATTATTTACCCCGGTTGCGGCACATCGACATGCCGACTCAAATGCCGCTCACTGGCGCTGCGGCGGCGCAGCTTGTCCATCAGCACATACACCACAGGGGTGGTCAGCAGCGTCAGCAACTGGCTGGCAATCAGCCCGCCAATGATGGCGATGCCCAGCGGCCTGCGCAGCTCTGCGCCATCGCCAAAACCAATCGCCAAGGGCAGCGCGCCGAGTATGGCGGCCATGGTCGTCATCAAAATGGGCCTGAAGCGCAGCAAGCAAGCCTCACGCACCGCTTCTACTGCGCTGATGCCGCGCGCGCGCTCGGCATCTATCGCAAAGTCGATGATGAGAATGGCGTTTTTCTGCACAATGCCGATCAGCAAAAACACGCCAATCAAAGCGATGAGTGAGAAGTCCAGCTTAAAAATCAAAAGCGCCAGCACCGCACCCACACCAGCGGACGGCAGCGTCGATAACACCGTCACCGGATGCACCAGGCTTTCATACAAAATGCCGAGCACGATGTAGATCACCACCAGCGCGGCCAAAATAAGCAGTGGCTGCTGACCTTGCGAAGCCTGCGCATCGCGCGCCGTTCCTTGAAAGCTGCCGCGCACATTGTTGGGCAACCCAATTTCTGCTTCAGCGCGCAACACAGCGGCCTGGCCGTCGGCTAGCGTGCTGCCTTCATGCAGGTTGTACGACACCGTGGTGGCCAGCTCGCCGTCTTGATGGTTGACTGAAGATGCCTTCGGGCCTTGCGTAAAGCGGGCGATGGCTGCTAGCGGCACCATGGTGGTCGCAGCTGAACTCAGCGCCTGGCCAGTTGACTGATCGCGCAAGGCGGGGTTCACAATATTGGTGACGGTTGACGAGACGGCCGTGGAGTTAACCACTGCGGCAACGGGTTTGACCGGCACATAAATATCTTTAAGCGACTCGGGGCTGCGAATAAAACGCGGCGCAATTTCCATCACCACTTTGTATTGGTTGATGTCGCTGTAAATCGTGGCGACTTGCCGCTGGCCGAAGGCGTTGTACAGCGCATTGTCAACATCGCGCAGGCTGATGCCCAAACGCGCAGCGCTGTCTTTGTCAACCGTGACCATGGTCTCGACAGCGTTTTCTTGCTGGTCGGTGTCCACATCGGTTAGCGCGTCTTGCAGCTTCATCTGGTCAGACAGGCGCAGCGCCCACTTGCGCAGGTCAGCCACGTTGTCGCTTTTCAATGTGTACTGGTAGGTGGAAGTGCTGGCCCGCCCGCCGCCGCGCAAGTCTTGCACGGGGCTTAAAAAAAGCGCCACGCCTGTCACCTTGGCCAGTTGCGGGCGCAGCCGCGCGATCACCGCCAGCGCCTTGACGGGTGGCTCGCCCGCCTGGGTTCTTTGCGCAATGGGTTTGAGGTTAACGAACATAAAGCCGCCCCCAGGCCTGCCGCCGCCGGTAAAGCCGACCACGGTCTCAACCGCCGGGTCTGCGCGAATAATATCGACCAGCTCTTTGAGCTTGCCCTGCGTAGCCTGGAACGAAATGCTTTGGTCAGCCCGCAGCCCGCCACTGATTTGCCCAGTGTCTTGCTGCGGAAAAAACCCTTTGGGGATTTTGACGAAGAGGTAAACATTCAGGCCAACCACGGCCACGAGTATCAGCAGGATGAGGGCCTTGCTACCCAGCGCCCAGTCGAGACTGACTTCATAAGCGCGGTGCGAGCGGTTAAACGCGCCTTCAAACAAGCGTGGAATAAACTTGAGGCGACCGGGCGGTTTATTTGCTTGATGGGCTTTTAGCAACCACGCGCACATCATCGGCGTAGTGGTGAGCGAAATCACGAGTGATATCAAAACCGCCGCCGACAGCGTGACCGCAAACTCGCGAAACAAACGTCCCATCTGCCCGCCCATGAACAGCAACGGAATAAACACCGCCACCAGCGACAGGCTGATGGATAAAACCGTAAAACTCACCTCGCGCGCACCCAGCAGTGCAGCCTTGAAGCGGTCCATGCCGCCCTCTATGTGGCGGCTGGTGTTTTCCAGCACCACAATCGCATCGTCCACCACAAAACCAGTGGCTACCGTGAGCGCCATCAAGCTCAGGTTATTCAGCGAAAAACCCAGCAGGTACATGACACCCAAAGTGCCCAGCAGTGACACGATGGTCGCCACCGCCGGAATGATGGTAGCGCGTACACTGCGCAAAAATGCACTGACAACCAGCACCACCAGCACGATGGATATCAGCAGCGTCAGCTCGATCTCGCGCAGCGAGGAGCGTATGGAATTGGTACTGTCAGTTGCCACAGAAATTTTGATGTCTGGCGGCAACTGCGCCTGCAGCTCGGGCAGCAAAGCGCGCACGCCGTCAACTGTCTCAATCACATTCGCACCGGGCTGACGACGCACCAGCACCACCACGGCAGGGTCACCGTTGAAGAGGCCCAGCGTGTTGGTGTTTTCAACACCGTCTATCACTTCAGCCACATCGCCCAGTCGAGTCGCAGCACCGTTACGCCAGGCCACCACCAGGCCGACATAATCAGCCGCTTTGAGCCCGCCCGTCGGGGTGTTGGCACCGGAATAAATTTGCAGCTTTTGACCCTTGCCGTCTGAGTTGTCTTCAATCGCACCCTTGGGCCGATTGGCGTTAGAGGCTTGCAGCGCGGCACGCACGTCTTCCATGCTGACACCATAGCGGTTCAGTGCAAACGGAATCAGCTCCACCCGCACCGCAGGCAGCGAGCCGCCGCCCAGTTCCACATCACCCACGCCCGCCACCTGCGCAATTTTTTGCTGCAACAGGTTAGACACCTGGTCGTACATCTGCCCCGGTGATTTTGTTTTGGATGTCAATGCCAAAATAATGATGGGCGCATCAGCCGGGTTGGCTTTGCGGTAGGTCGGGTTGCTACGCAGCGTGGCGGGCAAGTCAGAGCGCGTGGCGTTGATGGCGGCCTGCACCTCGCGCGCAGCGGCATCAATTTTGCGATTCAGGTCAAACTGCAGCGTGACGCGGGTTGTGCCGTTGCTGCTGCTAGACGTCATTTCATTGACGCCCGATATGCTGCCCAAGCGGCGCTCCAGCGGCGTGGCCACGCTGCTGGCCATGTTGTCAGGGCTGGCACCGGGGATGTTGGCGCTAACCGAGATGATGGGAAAGTCAACTTGCGGCAGTGGTGACACCGGCAGCACGAAGAACGCGCCTATGCCAGACAGGGCCAAGCCGATCGTGAGCAGCACAGTAGCTACCGGTCGGCGAACAAAGGGCTCAGACAGGTTCATTGACCACTTCCAACCTTCTTAACCTTCTTGGCCAGCCGATCAAAGCCCAAATAGATCACTGGCGTGGTGAACAGCGTCAAAAGCTGGCTGACAATCAGCCCGCCAAAAATCGCCAGACCAAGCGGCCTGCGCAGCTCTGCGCCCTCACCCCAGCCCAGCATCAAGGGCACAGCCGCAAACAGCGCCGCCAGTGTCGTCATCAAAATCGGCCTGAAGCGCAGCAGCGCGGCTTGGTGAATCGCCTCTTGCGCTGACTTGCCCTGCTGGCGCTCCGCATCAATTGCAAAGTCGATCATCAAAATAGCGTTTTTCTTGACGATGCCGATCAGCAAAATAATGCCGATGATGCCGATCACGCCGAGGTCAGAGCCACTCAGCATCAGCGCCAGCAACGCACCAACGCCAGCCGATGGCAGGGTTGAAAGAATCGTCAGTGGGTGGATGTAACTTTCATACAGCACACCCAGCACGATGTACACGCACACCACAGCCGCCAAAATGAGCCACAACTGGTTTGACAGTGACGACTGGTACGCGCCCGCTGCGCCTAAAAAAGTCATGCTCACACTCAGCGGCATGGCGATGTCTTTGGCCGCTTGCTTGATGTCGTCCACCGCCTTGCCGAGCGATACCCCGGCTGCGGTGTCAAAGCCCAGCGTGGTGGCGGGGTACTGCGCCACCCGCGTGACTTGCAAGGGCGCGGGCCGCTCGGTGATGGTAGCAATAGCTGAAAGCGGTGTGGTGCTGCCGGCACCCGTTTTAAGCTGCAAGTTGCCCAACGATGCGATGGCACCAAGCTGGTTGGAGAACTGGGAAGGAAGAGCCTCCAGAATCACGCGGTACTGGTTGGTTTCGGTAAAAATAGTTGACACAATGCGCTGGCCGAACGAGCTGTAGAGCGCGTCGTCAATCGACGAGGTGGTGATGCCTAAGCGCGAGGCGGTGTCGCGGTCTACCGAGATATAGGCCGATGGGCCTTTGACCCCCGCATCAGACGACACATTGCGCAGGTTCTTTGACAGCTTCATTTGCGCCGCCAACTTGTTGGCCCATAGCGTGACCACTTTGTCGTCAGCGCCTTCAATCGACAAGCGGAACTGCGTGGGGCCCGTTTCAGCGTCAATCGTCAAGTCTTGCGTCGGCTGCAAATACAGCGTGACACCAGCGATTTTGCTGACGCGCTCCCGCAGTCTGTCCATAGTTTCAAGCTGGTTGCCAGAGCGTTTGCTTTTCAGGTTAATCAGCATGCGCCCGGTGTGCAGCATGGTGTTGTTGGCTACGTCCACGCCGATGAAGGAGGAAAGCGTTTCAACGTCGGCATCTTCAAGAATGGCTTTGGCAGCAGCTTGTTGCAGCTCAGACATGCGGGCGTAAGAGACAGACTGCGCGACCTCGATCCGGGCCTGCAACTGGCCGGTATCCTGCGTCGGGAATAAGCCCTTGGGTATCAGCACATAGAGCAACACGGTGAGTAGTAACGTAGCCAGCGCTACTAAGAGTGTGAGGCCCTGGCGTTTGAGCACCCAGCCGAGTGCGCTGTCGTAGCGCGTCATCACAGTGTCGAAAAAATTTTGCATTTTGCCGGATGGCGTGTCGACAGATTTTTCTTCTGGTTTCTTTAACCAGCGCGCTGACATCATGGGTACCAGAGTTAATGAGACGACCGCAGAAATCAAAATCGTGATGGCCAGCGTGATGGCAAATTCACGAAACAACCGCCCCACCACATCGCCCATAAACAGCAGCGGAATCAGCACCGCAATCAGCGATACCGTGAGCGAAATAATCGTGAAACCAATTTGCGCTGCACCCTTGATGGCAGCCGCCATGGGTGCCTCGCCTTCTTCGATATAGCGCGAGATGTTTTCAATCATCACAATCGCATCGTCGACCACAAAGCCAGTGGCAATGGTGAATGCCATCAGACTTAAATTGTTCAGGCTGTAACCCAGCAAGTACATCGCGCCGCAAGTGCCTATGAGCGAAATTGGCACGGCCAAGCTGGCGATAACCGTAGCCCGTAGGCTGCGCAAAAACGCAAATATCACCAGTACCACCAGCAGCACGGCCAGCGCCAGCTCAATCTCAACATGCATCACCGATGCACGTATGCCGGTGGTGCGGTCACTGAGAACTTCAACTTTGAGGGCAATGGGCAAACCCGCTTGCAGTTCGGGCAGACGGGCTTTGATGGCATCAACGGTAGCGATGACATTAGCACCGGGCTGGCGCTGCACATTCAAAATGATTGCTGGTGTGAGTTGACTCAAGCTGCGGCTAGTATTTGCGCTGGTATTTGGGCTGCTTTGCTCGGTAGTCGCTGTATTCACGCCGCGCCACGCACCGAGCTTGGTGTTTTCAGCGCCATCAACCACCTGCGCCACATCGCTCAAGCGAATGGCTGCGCCGTTGCGGTAAGCAATGATGAGGTTTTTATAGTCAGCCGCCTGCGCAAGCTGGTCATTGGCGTTGATGGTGTAAGCGCGGGTTGGACCGTCAATGCTGCCTTTGGCCGCGTTGGCATTGGCTGCCGTGATAGCGGTGCGCAAGGTGTCAAGCCCCAAGCCATACGATGCAAGCGCGCGCGTGTCGGCCTGTATGCGCACCGCAGGTCGCTGGCCACCACTGAGGGTGACCAGGCCCACACCATTGACCTGGCTGATCTTGAGCGCCAGCCGCGTGTTGACCAGGTTTTGCACTTCCGTCAAAGGCAAGGTGTCTGACGTGATCGCCAACGTTAAAACAGGTGCATCAGCCGGGTTGACTTTGGCGTACACAGGGGGTGCGGGCAAGTCAGCGGGGAGCAGCGAGCCACCCGCGTTGATCGCGGCTTGCACTTGCTGCTCCACCACATCAAGTGCCAGCCCCAAACCAAATTGCAGCGTGATGATGGACACACCCGCCGCGCTGGTTGAGCTGAGGCGGCTAAGGCCGGGCATTTGCCCAAACTGCCGCTCCAGCGGGGCACTCACCGTTTGCGCCATCACCTCGGGGCTGGCACCGGGGTACAGCGTTTGCACCTGAATCGTCGGGTAATCGACTTGCGGCAGCGCAGACAGTGGCAAAAACTTGAAACCCATCAAGCCCGCCAGCACGATGGCGACCATCAGCAGCGACGTGGCAACGGGCCGCTTAATGAAGGGTGTCGAGGGACTCATTGCCCGGGTCGCTCGCCGCCACCACCACCTGGTCGCTGGCGCTTGCCACCAGCCCCTCCAGCCCCACTAGCCCCACCACCAGGGCCGCGCGGCGCATCACCTGCCAGCGATACGCGAGAGCCATCTTTAAGCCTGTCAGCACCTTCGGTAATCACTTTTTCGCCTGCCTGCAAGCCAGCCGCCACCACAACCTTTTCAACCGTGGCTTGCCCGCGTGTGACTAGCCTTAGCGACACGGTACGGTCAGCGTTCAGCACATACACATAGTCGCCCGCACTGCCCTGGCGCAAAGCGGCAACCGGCACCACCACGGCGTTGTCAACCGTTTTAACCAGCACCTGAATGTTGACAAACTGGTTTGGGAACAGCGCGCCTTGTGCGTTGGCAAAATGCGCTTTGGCCTTGACCGTGCCCGTCGTGGTGTCGATCTGGTTGTCTAGCGATGCAAAGTTGCCCGCTTCAAGCACGGCGACTCGGGTTCTATCCATCGCGGTGACTTTAATGGCATCAGCGCCGCTTGCTTTTTGCAAATCACCCACGCGGTCTTGCGGTACGGCAAACAGCACATCAATCGGCGCGACTTGCGTGATAAGGGCCACGCCATTGACATCACTCGGGTTAACCACGTTGCCCACATCGACCGTGCGCAAACCCACTCGGCCACTGATGGGGGCCAGCACGCGGGTGTAGCTGAGGTTGAGCCTGGCTACGCCCTCGTTGGCCTTGTCAACCATCACGGTGCCTTCAAGCTGCTTGACCAGCGCGGTTTGCGTGTCAACGTCTTGCCGCGCAATCGAGTCTTGCTCTAGCAGCGTTTTAAAGCGTTGCAAGGTGACTTTGGCGCTGTCGAGTTGCGCACTATCACGCTGTAGCTGGCCCGATGCCTGCATCAAAGCCAGCTCAAACTGGCGCGGGTCAATGACGGCCATGAGCTGCCCGGCCTTGACCACCTGGCCTTCGGTAAACAACACTTTCTCAAGCACCCCCGATACCAGCGGGCGCACCTTGACCGTGGCCTGCGGCGTGACCGTACCCAAAGCATCAATCACCACCGGGACGCTGGCTTTTTCTGCCGTGGCCACACCCACCGTAGACGCACCACCGCGCCCACCGCCAAAGCCGCCGGGGCCTCCTGGCCCTCCAGGGCCACCGCCAGGCCCACCCGGGGCCCCGCCGCCTGCTGCACCGGCAGCAGCTAGCCCAGGTGCTGGCGGACGGGTGAGATACCAGCTCAAGCCACCCAGCGCTGCTAGCAACAAAACGGCCACCAACGCCCCGATGATGGAGTTTTTGGGGCGGCCAAGACGTTTGGTTGGTAGTTTGTCGGCTTGCGGGTTCATCAATAGTCCTTATGTGCCAGTCATGCGCCAGTCTGTGAGCCGGTTCACGCCGACTCGTATTCAGGCAAGTTTTATTGGGGTCTGACCCCAATAACTCCCCTGGCCTGCAGGCTGCCGCTCCCAGTCAAAAATGATTATCACGGCAAGCCTGCAAGTCGCCGTGTAGAGAGCGAAAGCTAGGGGTAAATGTCAGGTAAAGCAAAGTCGCGCGGCCATGTCGGCAAGCAGCGCCAATGGCAGGGGAGCTTGCCTTGACCACATACAGCAGCACTGTCATGACACTATAAACGCTATTAAATAAATAGCTTGTCACGCCCGTATTGATTGGGCTGTAGACGTTTTTATCTTTAAAAAATGCCGTTTTTTGGCACTTTCAAGTACTCGCGAACGCTATTTCATCGGAATCACGTTAGCCCTGTCTACCGGCACCGCCGTCACGCTGTTTTGCGGCGAGCCTTCGATCAAGCGGTCCGAATATGTCAGGTACACCAGCGTATTACGCCGCACATCGACCATGCGCACCACCCTGAGTTTTTTAAACACCAGTGAAATCCGCTCGCTCAGCACTTCTTCTTGCGCCTCAAGCGGTCTGGCAAAGGTAATGGGCCCGGTCTGGCGGCAGGCAATTGACGCTTCCGACTTGTCTTCGGCCAACCCCAGCGCACCTTTGTAGCCACCGGTTTTGGCACGCGACACATAGCAGGTCACGCCCGCCACCTTTGGGTCGTCATACGCATCGACCACAATTTTGTCGTTCGGGCTTAGCAGCTTGAAAACCGTGCTGACCTCTCCGATCTGCTCTGCGCTGGCGCGGGTCATGAACAACATCAAGCCAATGACGGCCAGCACGGACAGCAACAACATCAAGACTTTTTTCATGGCTTACTTTCCATAAACAGGGCGGCAGCAAAAAAGGCCCTCACGGGGCCTTTCAGATTTTTTAGGGGCGCTACCTTTGCACCTTGGCAGTCCGCAGGACTCGGCTAGCGCGAACCGCGCTGGCCTGCGCCTTGGCCGGGTGCGCCGCCTTGACCGGGGCCTGGCCCACGCCCTGCGATGTGGCGGAAGGTGATGCGGCCCTTGCTGAGGTCATAGGGCGACAGTTCCAGCGACACCTGGTCGCCCGCCAAAATGCGGATATGGTTTTTGCGCATCTTGCCGGAGGTATAGGCCACCAGTTTGTGGCCGTTGTCCAGCGTGACGCGAAAGCGCGAATCGGGCAGAACCTCGTCTACCAGACCGTGCATTTCAATCAGTTCTTCTTTGGCCATCCGCAATCGTCCTTGAAAATTCTCTAAGCCCTGGCTTACCCAGGGCAACCCTGGATTATAGCCGCCTGCGGAAATTTTGGCTTAAATTGCAGTTCACGTTTCAAACTGCGGATGCAACTGCCGGATACGATTCATGGCCATATCGAGACCAAGGGCATGCTGCAGGCGGGCTGAAAAGGTTTTTCGCTCTTTGCAGATGGAGCAAAGATGCCTGCGGTTAAAATATCAGACTTGGAAGCGTGGCAGAGCGGTTGAATGCAGCAGTCTTGAAAACTGCCGAGGATGTGAGTCCTCCGTGAGTTCGAATCTCACCGCTTCCGCCAAATAAAAACAGCCCTCCTCTGGGCTGTTTTTATTTGGACAGTCCCTTTTTTGAGGTCTGTGTTGTGCATCGGAATGATGTTGGTGTGTTGCACTTTGCTTTTGACCGCACCGCTCCCTGGCTTATTTGTCTTCAGGCCGCTCGTCACGCTGTACATCACGCTGCACATCACGTAATTGGCGTTTGCGTTTGGCCTTGTTTTTCGACTCCGGCTCGGGGGGCAGGTTGCGGCGCGCTTGTGCAGCGCTTTTGTCGGCCTGCTCTTTTTCTGACTGGCGCTTTTTGTTTCGCAGATGCACAACAAAGCGGCCCAGGCCAAAGCTGATGGACGCGCTGACAACCAGCAGAATGATGCTTGAAGTTTCAATGAGGAGTTTTGAGAATCGCTAACCGTCGCTACAAAAACAGCGCCTGCAAATCGTTTAAAAAATCAAAGCCCCGCACAGTGGGCTTGACGCGCACCAAGTCGCGTTCAATCAGCCCCTTGCGCTCGGCTTCTTCAAGGCCCTTTTGAATCGCTGTTAAAGGTAGCCCCGTTTTATCTGAGAAGTCTTGCAGCTTGAAGCCCTCTTTCAGGCGCAGGGCATTGAGCATGAATTCAAACGGCAGCTCGGCCCTGCTGACTTCGGCCTCAGTCGTGACGGCATCGCCCGCTATGGCTTTTTCCATGTAGAGTTTTGGCTCGCGAAAGCGTACCTGCCGCACCACGCGGTGCGCAAAACTCAGCTTGCTATGCGCCCCGGCACCAATGCCGAGGTAATCACCAAACTGCCAGTAATTGACATTGTGAAAGCAGCGATGCCCCGGCTTGGCGTAGGCCGAGACTTCATAACGCTGCAAGCCCGCTAGCTCGGTCAGCTCGGTGATTTTGTCGAGCATGGCGTAGGCCGTGTCTTCTTCCGGCAGCACGGGCGGAAACTTGGCGAAGTAAGTGTTGGCCTCAATCGTCAGGTGGTAGATCGAGATGTGCGGCGGGTTTAAAGCAAGGGCTTGCCGCATGTCGGCCTCCAGGCTGTCCATGGTCTGGCCGGGCAACGCATACATGATGTCTAGGTTGAAGGTGTCAAAGTTTTGCGCGGCTTCTTCTACCGCGGCGATGGCTTGAGCCCGGTCATGCACGCGGCCAAGGGCTTTGAGATGCTCATCATTAAAACTCTGCACACCAACCGACAGCCGCGTGACACCAGCGCTGCGAAAGGCCTTGAAGCGGTCTTTTTCAAACGTGCCAGGGTTGGCTTCCAGCGTGATCTCGCAATCAGCCTCTAGCCGCAGGCGGGCACGGATGTCGCCGAGCAGCTTATCAATCGTCTGCGGTGAAAACAGGCTAGGCGTGCCGCCGCCTATGAAGATGCTATGAACGGTGCGGCCCCAGATGAGTGGCAGCGATGATTCAAGATCAGCGATGAGCGCATCCATGTAGGCCTGCTCGGGCATGACACTGGCGACCTCGTGCGAATTGAAATCGCAGTACGGACATTTTTTGATACACCAGGGCAAATGCACGTACAGCGACAGCGGCGGCAAGGCGGCGAGCTGTAGCGTGCCGCTGCGCATGTAGTGCTGGATGTCTTTGCGAAAGCCAGAGGCCGCCAGCGCCGGGCCGCCCCAAGCCAGGCCAGCCCCCTCGGGGGGCAGTGAAGTACGCGAAGCGACAAGCGTGGGGGTCATATTCGCCAGCGCTCCTGCATCAGCGCCATCATCTGCCGCGTTGCCTTGCCGCGATGGCTATTGGCGTTTTTGATTTCTACAGGCAATTGCGCAAAAGTTTTGCCGAACTCGGGGATAAACATCACCGGGTCAAAGCCAAAGCCGTTGCTGCCCAGCGGTTCGCGCGTGATCTCACCCACCACGCGGCCTGCCGCAATCAGTGGCTCGGGGTCGTCGGCAGAGCGCACTGCCACCAGTGTGCTGACCAGCGCGGCGCGGCGGTTGGCTGTGTTGGCCATCTGCTCCAGCAGTGCCTTGACGTTGTTGGCATCGCCCTTGGCATAACCAAACTGCGTGGCGTAAAACGCGGTGTCAACACCGGGCAAGCCACCAAAGGCATCGACACACAAACCGGCATCATCGGCCAGTGCAGGCAGGCCGCTGATGCGCGATGCGTGCCTAGCCTTGGTCAGGGCGTTTTCAACAAAGGTTCGATGCGGCTCGTCAGCTTCCGGAATGCCCAGGTCAGACTGGCGCAGCAACTCCACGCCCAGCGGGGCCAGCATGGCTTGCAGTTCGGTCAATTTGCCTGAATTATTCGATGCGAGGACGATTTTCATGCTGTAAAAGTGTCTGTAGCCCAATAAAAACGGGCAATAAAATGGGTGTTAACAGCTACTATTTTGATAGCGACTGCTGTTGCAGAGCAAGCAATTCTTTGATGCCTTTTTCAGCCAGTAGCAGCAGCGCGTCCATCTCTTTGCGTGAAAAAGCCGCGCCTTCTGCGGTGCCCTGCACTTCAACGTAATGGCCCGCGCCTGTCATCACCACGTTCATGTCGGTGTCACAAGCTAAGTCCTCAAGGTATTCAAGGTCGAGCAACGGCGTTCCCTGCACGATGCCGACGGAGATGGCGGCGACGTGGTCGAGGATGGGGGTCTCTTTCAATTTGCCATCGGCCAGCAGGCGGTTGACCGCATCCTGCGCGGCGACGAATGCGCCGGTGATGCTGGCGGTGCGCGTGCCACCATCGGCCTGGATCACGTCGCAGTCAAGGTAGATGGTGCGCTCACCGAGCTTTTTCAGATCGAACACGGTACGCATCGAGCGGCCAATGAGGCGCTGGATTTCCTGCGTGCGGCCGCTCTGCTTGCCGCGTGCGGCTTCGCGGTCGCTACGGGTGTGCGTGGCGCGCGGCAGCATGCCGTATTCAGCCGTGACCCAGCCCTCGCCGCTGCCTTTTTTATGGCCGGGTACCTTCTCTTCAACCGAGGCGGTACACAGCACTTTCGTACCGCCAAATTCAATCAGCACCGAGCCTTCAGCGTAGGCGGTGTAGTGACGGGTGATGCGCACGACACGCAATGCGTCTGGGGCGCGTGCGCCGCTTCTGGCGAATGAGGTCATGGGGAAACAAGCTTTCTGGCGAACAGCGCCGGACTAGTGAAGAAACAGGAGCTGCGGGTTTACGCAGGGGACGCAGGGAATGAATCAGGCTTTCCGGGCAGCCGAGCGGCGTATCGCCGCGTTGATTTCAGCGATGGATCTTTCAATTGATGCCTCATCCAGATCGTCAAGGTCATCAATGCCCAGCCCGCCAGCCTGAATGGTGGAGGCAAAAACCCCGTCCATGATGCTGTCGGTAGACATGCTGCGGGTGGACTCAAACGCATCGGGGGTTTCCCACTCCATCGCCAGCACGGTGACGTTGTCGCTGCGCTCACCACCGACGCGCAGCGCGTTTTCGACCAGGTCGGGTACGGAATCGGACACACCCTTGCTGGCCAGGTGTTTGACAATTTCAGCATCGGTCAAACTGCCCCACAAGCCGTCCGAGCAGAGCATCAATTTATCGCCCTGCTGCAAAACCACTGGCCCGGCAATATCAAACACCGGCTTGGTCGGCGAGCCCAGGCAGGTGAACAAAATATTGCGGTTGATGCGCTCGATATTGGTATGGCTAGCCTTGTGCTGCTCTAAATAAGAGTGGTCGCGCGTGCGCGTCAGCAGCTCACCGTCGCGCACCATATACAGGCGCGAGTCGCCACAATGCACCCAGGTCGCGCCCGCGCCTTGCAGGATGCAGGCCACCAGCGTGGTACGCGGCGTATCCAGCATGCCTTTTTCGCTGGCATAGCGGATGATCTGGTGGTGCGCGGCCGTGAGTGCGGTAGACAAAAACTTAACGGTGTCTTCAATCTGCGGGCGCGCTTCACGCTGGTACAGGGCCGATATGGTTTGCAGCGCCAGTTGCGCCGCGACTTCACCTTCGGGGTGGCCACCCATGCCGTCGGCCAGCACAAACAGGCCCGATTCGCGCGTGTAGCAGTAGCCCATGCGGTCTTCGTTATTTTCACGACCACCCTTGCGGCTGATCTGAAAGACGGAGAACTTCATTTGAATTTAGTCGCAAAGCCGGTGGCTTTACGCGCGGTTTTTTTGGTGTCGGCCACCATGTTGTCGAACTGCAGGCGGACTTTTTCGCCGACACTGAGTTTGGTGTAATGGCGTTCGCCCTCGCGGCTCAATTCTTTTTGCAGCGCAAAAACAGACTGCGGCCTGGACAGTGGATCCAGCGACATACACCACTCGACCACCTCGATCAGGCTGTCTGAATACACACCACGCAAGCGCGACAGGGCCAGCGACAGGCGGTCTTTTTCAAGCCGCTGCGGTGCGTCGTTAGGCGGGTAGCCCTGCATGGTGGCATAGATGCAGGCACCGATGGCGTAGATGTCGGTCCACGGGCCCATGGACGAATCGCGACGGTACATCTCGGGTGCAGCAAAGCCGGGCGTGTACATGGGCCGGATGAAGTTGCCTTCCTTGTTCAAAACCTCGCGAGCGGCACCAAAGTCGATCATCACCGCGCGGTTGTCGTCGGTGACGAAAATATTGGCGGGCTTGATGTCGAGGTGCAGCATCTTGTGCTGATGCACGATGCGCAGACCACGCAGGATTTCATCGAAGAGCGAACGAATGGTTGACTCGCGGAAGACCTTTTGCTTTTTCAGGTCGCGCGCCGTGATGATGAAGTCCTGTAGTGTTCCGCCCTCCAGGTAATTCATCACCATGTAGACGGTTTCGTTCTCGCGGAAAAAGTTCAGCACGCTGACCACGGAGCCATGCGAAATCTGCGCCAGGGAGCGGCCTTCTTCAAAAAAACTTTTAAGCCCCAGGCGATACAGCGAGAGCTTCTCGGGAAGCACTTGCGGCAGCAACTCCCCGGGTTGGCGTCCCGCCAGCGATGACGGCAAATACTCCTTGATGGCGACCTGCTGCCCCTCGTTGTCAACAGCCAAGTAAACTACACCAAAGCCGCCAGCCGATAACTTGCGGACAACCCGGTAGCCGCCTATGACGGTATCGGGTGGTAAGGGTGCTGGCTTGATCTTTGACATAATTTAAAAATGGGCAGAAGGCTAACACCGCCTAACACCGCGTATGGGTTGTTTCAGCTGTTAACTTCTGCTTTTTTGCCTGCTTGCGCAGTCCTGTTCTTGTAGAAAAGCGTATCAATCCATGTCAGTTTACAGCATGACGGGCTATGCAGCCGTCCAATCCATCAATGCCAATCAAGCGCTTGAGAGCGAAAACGCCAACGTCTCGAGCTCCCGCATCGACATCGAAATACGGTCTGTCAACAGCCGATTTTTAGACCTTGCCTTCAAGCTGCCTGACGAGCTGCGTCAAGCCGAACCCGCGCTGCGCGAGCTGCTAACGGCCAAGCTCAAACGCGGCAAAGTCGAACTCAGGGTGTCCATCGACACCACATCGGCTACTAGCTTGCGCGCCCCTTCAGCAAGCACCTTACAGCGACTAGGCTCGCTCGAAGACAGCATCAAGACGTGGCTACCCCAAGCGGGCGGGCTTAGCGTCGCCGATGTGCTGCGCATTGCCACCAACGAAGATAAAAAACCGAGCGACTACAGTGAGGAGTTGCTCAAACTTGGTAAAAAAGCACTCAAAGCATTGATCGATGCCCGCGAGCGCGAGGGAGCGCGACTTGCCCAGATGTTGACGGGGCGCACCCACCAATTGCGCGCCCTAGCGGCGCAAGCGGTGCCCCTGGTTCCCAAACTGGTAGAGCTGCAACGGGCGCGCTTTTTGGAGCGTTGGAAAGAAGCCGCTGGCTTGGTCAGTAGCGAGGGCAGCCAGGTGGGCAAAGTGTTGCCAGAAGCAGCGCAAGACCGGGCGTTGGCCGAGGCGACTGCTTTCGCGATTCGCATTGACGTGGCAGAAGAAATCACCCGCCTGTCATCCCACCTCGATGAGATTGACCGGCTGCTGGAGGCCGGCGGCGAGCTTGGCAAACGCCTTGATTTCCTGATTCAGGAACTGCACCGGGAAGCCAACACGCTGGGGGCAAAATCGGCATCGCTTGAACTCACGCGTATTTCTGTCGATATGAAAGTATTGATCGAGCAAATACGAGAGCAGGTGCAAAACATTGAGTAAGCACCCGCCAACCCAGTCGCCCACCCCCTCGCCCACCCGCTAAACCAAAAAATATGGACTATCCCGGCAATTTGTTTGTGGTTGCAGCCCCCAGCGGGGCCGGCAAATCCAGCCTGGTCAAGGCGCTGATGGAGCTGGACTCGCGCGTCCAGCCGGCGGTGTCGCACACCACGCGACCACCGCGCGGGCAGGAAAAGCATGGCCGGGAGTATTACTTCCTGTCGTCCGAAGAATTTGACGGCATGGTGCTGCGCGATTCGTTTCTGGAGTGGGCGCATGTGCATGGCCACCGCTACGGCACATCACGCCAGGCCATTGAAGAGCGGGTGGTGCATGGCGCAGATGTGATCCTGGAGATCGACTTTCAGGGGGCCATCAACATCAAGCGGATTTTTGTCAACGCGGTGCTGATTTTCATCCTGCCCCCCAGCTGGGAAGAGCTGCGCTCGCGCCTGCAACGACGCGGCGAAGACAGCCCCGAGGTGATTGAACTACGGCTGGAAAACGCGGCCGCCGAGATGGCGCAGGCCAGGGAATTCGACTTCGTTATAATCAACGAGTTGTTCGAGCGAGCGGTTTTCGACCTAAAAACCATTGTTCATGCCCAGCGGCTGAAGTTTGCAGCCCAACGTCGCGCCCGCGCTGACACCTTTGAAGCGCTGCATATTCCCTAAACACCCGTTTGTTCACCCGCTGTTTGACACCCTTTTTTGGGATTACCGAAAGTTCACCATGGCCCGCATTACCGTTGAAGACTGCCTCGAAAAAATTCCTAACCGTTTTCAGCTGGTTCTGGCCGCCACCTACCGTGCGCGCATGTTGACCCAGGGCCATACACCGAAAATCGAAAGCAAAAACAAGCCCGGCGTAACCGCCCTGCGTGAAATTGCCGCAGGCAAAATCGGCCTAGAAATGCTGAAAAAAGTCCCCGGCTGAACGCCCTGCTCCCGGGCTCCATCAAAAAGCACCGTCTTGCGGTGCTTTTTGCATTTCAGCAGCTGGTTTTTGTCGCCGCAAAGGCCCGAAAAGGCCGTTTGGTTTATGTTTTATACGCAGCGCGATACATTTAAGGCATGAGTGCATTGCTTTCGCCCAAGCTGGTCAGCAAACCGACCCCTGCCGCAGCCAATGCGGCAGCGGCCAGCTTTGCCGCGCTCACGGCTCGGCTGGACTACATGTCGGCAGCAGACATTGACAATGTCCGCCGCGCTTACCGGTTTGCAGATGAAGCCCATCTGGGCCAGATCCGCAACAGTGGTGAGCCCTACATCACCCACCCGATTGCTGTAGCCCAGCAGTGCGCTGAATGGAAGCTTGACGCACAGGCGCTGATGGCCGCGCTGCTGCATGACGCGATTGAAGACTGCGGCGTGACCAAGCCGGAGCTGATCGAGCGCTTTGGTGCGCCGGTTGCCGAGCTGGTTGATGGCCTGACAAAATTAGAAAAACTGGAGTTCAACACCCGGGAAGAAAACCAGGCCGAGTCATTCCGCAAAATGCTGCTGGCCATGGCGCGTGATGTACGCGTCATCCTCATCAAGCTCGCCGACCGCACCCACAACATGCGAACGTTGGGCGATGTGCCGCGCAACAAATGGGCCAGAATTTCGCACGAAACCCTCGATATCTATGCCCCGATTGCGCACCGCCTGGGCCTGAACACGACTTACCGCGAGCTACAGGATCTGTCTTTTCAGCACCTGTACCCCTGGCGTTATAGCGTGCTCACCAAGGCATTGCTCAAGGCGCGAGGCCGCAGGCGCGATGTCATCAAACGGGTGCAGGGCGAGGTTGAAGCGGCCTTTACATCCGCAAAAATGACGGTCGACATATCAGGGCGGGAAAAAACGCTTTATTCCATCTACCGCAAGATGGATGAAAAACATCTGTCTTTTGCCCAGGTCACCGACATCTATGGTTTTCGCGTCATCGTTGACAAGCTGACGACCTGCTACACCGCCATGGGTGTGCTGCATCAGCAATACAAGCCGCTACCCGGCAAGTTCAAGGACTACATCGCGATACCCAAGATCAACGGCTACCAATCGCTGCACACCACGCTGGTTGGGCCTTTTGGTACCAACATCGAATTCCAGATGCGTACCGAGGCCATGCATGTGGTGGCTGAGTCTGGCGTGGCAGCGCACTGGCTGTACAAGGCTTCTGACCCTGAAAGCGATGCCTCGCAGCGCCTGGGTCCGCAGTGGCTGCAGTCGCTGCTTGACATTCAGCACGAGACGCGTGACGCAGCCGAGTTCTGGGAACACGTCAAGATTGATCTCTTCCCCGAGGCGGTCTATGTGTTCACGCCGAAAAGCCAGATCATGGCGATGCCGCGTGGTGCGACGATTGTTGATTTTGCTTACGCCATTCACAGCGCCATCGGCCACCGCGCAGTGGCGGCCAAGGTCAATGGCGAGCAGGTTCCCTTGCGGTCTGAGCTGCACAACGGCGATGTGATCGAGATCATCACTGAAGCGGTTTCAAACCCCAATCCAGGCTGGCTTGGCTTTGTGCGAACCGGCAAGGCCCGATCAAAAATCCGCCACTACCTGAAGACCATGGCGCTGGCAGAGTCGCAGGAGCTGGGTGAAAAAATGCTGCTCCAGTCGCTGCGGGCAGAAGGCATTGAGCGTCTGCCGCAAGACTCTGCATCCGATCGCGTCATATGGGAAAAAATCCTGCGCTTCAGTGGCAATCGGTCCAGGGCCGATTTGCTCACCGATATTGGCCTGGGCAAGCGCATTGCCAGCATGGTGGCCAAACGTATGGTGGGCCTGCTAGCCGAGAAAGGCGAAAAACCCGATGCGCTGCTGATGAGCCGCGAGCGCTATACCGCGCACGAATCAGTATCACAA
>JBKJOH010000247.1:0-6543 GCA_046593295.1 Polaromonas sp.
AATACGCGCGTCATCACGCAGGGCATCACGGGTAAAACGGGTCAGTTTCACACCGAAAAATGCCAGGAATACGCAAACGGCAAAGAATGTTTTGTTGCTGGCGTGAACCCGAAAAAAGCGGGCGAGTCGATTTTCAACATCCCCATCTACGCCAGCGTTAAAGAAGCCGCAGCAGCCACACAAGCCACGGTGTCGGTGATTTACGTTCCGCCAGCAGGCGCAGCAGCGGCAATTTGGGAAACGGTTGAGGCTGACCTTGATTTAGCCATCTGCATCACCGAAGGCATTCCCGTTCGTGACATGCTCATGCTGCGCAACCGTATGAAGGCTAAGGAAGCTGCTGGTGGCAAGCGCACCCTGCTGCTCGGCCCCAATTGCCCCGGCCTGATTACGCCGGACGAAATCAAGATCGGCATCATGCCCGGCCACATCCACCGCAAGGGCCGTGTTGGCGTGGTCAGCCGCTCCGGCACGCTGACCTATGAAGCCGTAGCGCAATTGACCGAAATCGGCCTGGGTCAGTCCAGCGCAGTTGGCATTGGCGGCGACCCGATTAATGGCCTCAAGCACATTGACGTGATGCAAGCCTTTAATGACGACCCCGACACCGATGCCGTCATCATGATTGGCGAAATCGGCGGCCCGGACGAAGCCGAAGCCGCTGTTTGGTGCAAGGCCAATATGAAAAAACCCATCGTCGGATTTATCGCGGGCGTGACTGCTCCAGCCGGCAAGCGCATGGGCCATGCTGGCGCGCTGATTTCTGGCGGTGCCGATACCGCAGATGCCAAGCTTGAGATCATGGAAGCCTGCGGCTTTACCGTGACGCGCAATCCGTCTGAAATGGCAAAACTGCTCAAAGCCCTGCAGTAAGCAGTAAGCAGTAAGCAGTAAGCAGTAAGCAGTAATACCAATCTGCACGGGAAGTCGCCCGGCTTAAACTGCTAAAAACAAGAAAAGCGCTACTCGGCGCTTTTTTTTGATTCATAACAACGCTACCAACGCGACATACCATGATTTTTGGACTTGATCTTTCATCCTCCCTGTTCTGGAGCGCCTTTGGCTCCATCGTGCTGGCCAACATCGTCCTGTCGGGAGACAACGCTGTTGTGATTGCCATGGCGGCAAGAACGCTCAAACCAGAGCAGCGCGGCAAGGCGATTTTCTGGGGCAGTGCGGCGGCTATCGTGATGCGGATCATTCTGACCATCGTCGCTATTCAGTTGCTCAGCTTGCCGTACCTGAAAATCGTCGGTGCCGTTTTGCTGGTTTACATTGGTGTCGATTTGCTCAAGGGCGAGGGCGACGAAGACGGCGACGGCAAGGAAATCAACGGCATGCTGGCGGCCATACGTACCATCCTGATCGCCGACCTGGTCATGAGCCTGGACAACGTGCTGGCGGTTGCCGCTGCGGCCAAGGGCAATCTGACATTGCTGGTGCTAGGCCTTTTGGTCAGCATTCCGCTGATTATTTTTGGCGCAACACTGCTTACCAAGGTGATGGAGCGCTTTCCCATCATCATCACCATTGGCGCGGCCCTGCTCGGCTTTTTGGCAGGCGAAATGCTGTTGACTGACCCGGCTGTTACCACCCGCTTTGGTGCGATTGGCGAGCAAACCGTCACCTTTGGCGGCATTATGGGCGCCGTTCTGGTGGTGGCACTCGGCACCTATCTGACCAAATGCCAGCAAAAGCAGTTGCCACCTGTCTGATTGACAGGCGGACTGTTTGCGACCCCAGGGGCGGCCTGACAATTCGCTGCCAGCCTACGCGCTCAAAAGCGCAGTAGACGAGCCGAATAACTTTCCCTACCCGCCAACCGTAGGGAACAAGCCCCGGCGCGGGTGCGGCAGATACTGATATAAACTTAGATCGACAAGTCATAGATAAAAAAGCTACAAGCCCCCATAACAATGATTTACGAGATATGCATTCAAACAGATACCGGTCTGGCGCGAGACAACAATGAAGATGTTGTCGCGTTTGACCCCTTAACCCAACTGTGCATTCTGGCGGACGGCATGGGCGGCTACAACGCGGGTGAAATTGCCAGCGGTATGGCATCGGCTTTTATCAAGTCCGAGATGGGTCGCTGGCTTTCCCAGGCCGGAAAACACGCCAACTCCAAAGAGGTACGCCGGGCGATGGAAATCTGTGTTCAAAATGCGAACCATTCGATTTTCAATGCGGCAAACTCCAACCCCCAGTACACCGGCATGGGAACCACGCTGGTCGTTGGCGTGTTCCAAGATGATCGCCTGATCCTTGGCCATATTGGTGATTCGCGCTGCTATCGCCTGCGGGGTACGGTTTTTCAGAAAATTACCAAAGACCATTCCCTGCTCCAGGAGCAGATTGACGCCGGGATCATCACGCCGGAGCAGGCGCTGACATCGCCGAACAAAAACCTGGTAACCCGTGCCCTCGGCGTTGAAAATGCCGTGATGCTCGATGTCAGCGAGCACCGCACCGAAGCTGACGATCTTTACCTGATGTGTTCGGATGGGCTGTCGGACATGGTGAAAGATGCAGACATTGCGGGCATCATGCTTGGGGATGGGCCGCTGGAACAAAAGGCCAAACAACTGATTGCGACTGCCAATGGGGCCGGTGGCCGCGATAATATTTCAGTTTTATTGGCACTGGCCAAACAAGCTGCCGTCAAACGCAGTCTTTTCGCCAGAATACTGGGAAAATAAGTCGATGATGGAAATATCAAAAACAGACAGGAGTCGGTCATGCCGAAAATAGTCGTCTCTATTGACGGTGTTGTGATTAAGGAAGTTCAGTTGACCAAGGATCGCACTTCCCTGGGTCGGCGTCCCTATAACGACATCGTCATCGACAACCTGGCAGTCAGTGGTGAGCATGCCGTTTTGCAGATGTCGGGCAATGAGGTGTATCTGGAAGACCTTAACAGCACCAACGGTACTTACGTCAACGGCAAGGCTGTCAAAAAGCAGCTATTGCAAAACAGCGATACGGTTGAGATCGGCAAGTACAGAATCAAATACATCAATGAGGTCGAGGGTGCCGGGTTTGAAAAAACCATGTCTGCCGGATTGGTGTCACCAGCCAGTCCTGTAGCAGCTGCTGTGGCAGTGCCTGCTGATGCTGCCAGCCTCAATGCGGCTATCAAGGTCATGTCAGGCGCTGCCGCTGGCCGGGAAGTGGCGCTGGTCAAGGTGGTCACAACCATAGGCAAGCCGGGTGTCGCGGTAGCGGCCATTACCCGAAGACCACATGGTTTTGTAGTGACTCACGTAGAGGGCATCGCCAGGCCGTCGCTTAACGGAACCCCCATAGGCACAGAACCCGTGACGCTCAAAAATGGCGATGTGCTTGAACTGGCAAGTACAAAAATGCAATTTGTGCAGCATTGAGCATCTGATTTCCTGCTACTGGCAGGAAGTCGGTTTGACGTAATTCCAAAGAGTCCGAAGAGCCCAAAGAGCCCAAAAGCGACTTCAAGAGGTTCCATGCAACTCCTCTCTAGGCACTGGCCGCGTATTGCGGTAACGCTGATCCCGCTGGTGTTTGCCTTGATGCACGCCAGCGGTGTCCTTCGTATCGGGGTTGTTCAAAGGCTGGATGACATCATTTATGACGCACGGCTACGTGCCACCATGCCGCAAACGCTGGATGAGCGGATTGTCATTGTCGATATTGACGAGAAAAGCCTGGCAGAAGTAGGCCGCTGTCCCTGGAGCCGCAACAAACTGGCAGACCTGACGGAAGAACTGCTCGACAGGCAAAAAGTAGCCCTGTTGGGTTTTGACGTTGTTTTTGCCGAGCCTGATGAAAGCTCTGGCCTCAAGCGCCTCAAACAGCTGGCTCAAAACGAGATGCGGGATCAGCCCGGTTTTGTGGAAAAACTTGCACAAGTGCAGGGCAGTCTGGACTACGATGCCGCTTTTGCAAGATCTCTGGAAAAGCGCCCGGTCGTGCTGGGTTATTACTTCACCAGTGACCGGGATGGCCGCGTCAATGGCGTTTTGCCGCAGCCCGTTATAGGAAGCGAGTCATTGCAAGGGCGGCCCATCAAATTCACCAGGTGGAACGGCTATGGCGCCAATATCGAGGCGATTGCCAAGGCTGCGCCGCTAGGCGGGTTTTTCAATTCCATTACCGAGGGCGATGGCGTTGTGCGGTCTATCCCTCTGCTGGCGGAGTACAAGGGGCAGTATTACGAATCACTGTCGCTGGCCATGTTCCGTATGCTGGTCGGGCTACCCAAAGTTGAGCCTGGTTTTCCCAAGGAAAAATTCTTGAGCCGCAACTATCAGGGGCTGGAGAGTATTTTGCTCAAACAGGGTAGCAAGACGCTGGCGATTCCAGTCGATGACCGCGTTGCTACGCTGGTTCCTTTTCGGGGTAAGGGCGGCGTAAGGGGTGGGTCATTTCGCTATATTTCGGCTTCTGACGTGCTTGCCAAACGAGTCAACCCCGGTTTGCTCAAGGACAAAATCATCTTGTTGGGTACCACGGCCCCCGGCCTGCTGGATCTCCGGGTCACACCAGTCGGTGAAACCTACCCCGGTGTGGAAACCCATGCCAACGTGATTTCAGGTTTTCTGGATGGCAAGGTTTTCGTCAAACCCGACTACGCGATTGGTTTTGAGGTTGTCATCCTGATCCTGGCTGGCCTGATCCTGGCTTTTGCGCTGCCGATGCTGTCGGCACCTACGGCGGTTGCAGCCAGTGTGGTGGTCATCTCGGCGCTGTTCGGTCTCAATTTCTGGCTTTATCTGAGTTATGGCCTGGTGTTGCCGCTGGCCAGCGCGCTGGTCATGGCCCTGACAGCGTTTGCCCTGAACATGAGTTATGGCTATTTTGTCGAGAGCAAATCCAAGCGCGAGCTGGCCAATTTGTTTGGTACCTATGTTCCGCCTGAGCTGGTCGATGAGATGGTCAAAGACCCCGACAGTTACAGCATGAAGGCGACGACCAAGGAGTTGACGGTGATGTTTTGCGACATGCGCGGTTTTACCAAGATGTCGGAAACCATGGAGCCCACGCAACTTCAGGCGCTGCTCAACAGCGTGTTCAGTCGCTTGACTGATCAGATTCGAAGCAACCGTGGCACGATTGACAAATACATGGGCGATTGCGTCATGGCTTTCTGGGGCGCGCCCGTGGACACGCCAGACCATGCCAGTCTGGCGGTCAAAACAGCGTTTGAGATGTCAAACGCGATGCGCGTGCTCAATGAAGAACACCGGGCCAAAGGCCTGCCCGAGATCGGCATCGGAATTGGCCTGAATACCGGCCCCATGTGTGTGGGTGACATGGGCTCGGATATCCGGCGCAGTTATACGGTGATTGGAGACTCCGTCAATCTTGGCTCCCGTCTCGAAGGGCTTTCAAAAACCTATGGCGTTGACACCGTGGTCAGTGAGTTCACCCGCAAATTGGTCAATAATTTCGCCTGGCAGGAACTGGACAAAGTGAGGGTCAAGGGAAAAGACAACGCGGTGGCGATTTTCTGGCCGGTAGCGCCATTGAACAGGCTGGATGGAAACAGCGCCGCCGAGCTAAAAATCTGGGCGCAAGCCCTGAAAGCCTACAGAAGGCAGGATTGGAACCAGTTTGACGTTCAGTGGCTCAACTTACAGCGCCTAAATGCCAAAAAGTACCTTTACCAGTTGTATGCAGAGCGTGTAGCCTCTATGCGCTTGCTTCCGTTTGACCCCGAATGGGACGGTGCAACCAATTTCGAGACCAAATAAACCAAGCCATCAAACGCACAACAAGGTAGACAAAATTCATGAAAGTACGGGTATTAGGCTGCTCAGGGGCCATCGCAAAAGACTGCCGAACCACATCTTTTTTGCTTGATCGTGACCTGCTGGTTGATGCCGGCACTGGCGTTGGGGATCTCACGCTCGATGAGATGAGCGCGGTTGACCATATCATGCTGACGCACTCGCATCTTGACCACGTTGCTGCGCTGCCGCTGATGATTGATGCCATTTCATCCCGGATAACATCGCCGATCAAAATTTACGCCCTGCAAGGCACGATTGATGCCCTGCGGGCGCATATTTTCAACGACACAATATGGCCTGACTTTTCAAAAATACCCAGCGTTGATGCACCTTTCATCAGTTTTCACCCGATCAAGGTGGGGCAGACACTGGTACTGGGGGGTAAATTGATTGAGGTTTTGCCTGCGGTGCATACCGTTCCTGCTGTGGGTTATGCGGTCACTACGGGCAGTGGGTACTGGGTATTTACGGGTGATACAGAGCGAAACCCCGCATTGTGGGCGAGGATCAACCAGCTCAATGTAGTCATGCTGGTGATCGAAACCGCTTTCAGCAACCGCGAGCGTGACCTTGCCAAGCGCAGTTTGCATCTGTCGCCCGGCGTACTGGCCAGCGAGCTAGACTACATTGCCAAAGACAAAAAATATCCGATTTACATCACCCATACCAAGCCAGCCGAGACAGAATTGATCATGGCAGAAATCCAAGCCTTTGATCAAACGCAGCCGCACGGACTCAACGTCTCGCACGACATCCGGTGGCTGCGGGCCGG
>JBKJOH010000281.1:0-6180 GCA_046593295.1 Polaromonas sp.
CTGAGTACAAGCGACAGGTTGGAAACGTTTGCATCGCATCGCCCGCCATATATGACAGGGACGGTATCCAAGTACCCGGCAGGCGATAACGCCTACGAAATCCGGGCACGCCTCGAATGCCGTAATGCTTTAACTTGCGGGGATTTACCTGCGCGCGGGGTGAATTTATTCAATACCGAACTAGCGAATGCTGCAACGATGCGAGAGATGGCTGCGGCGCGGAAAAAATAACGACACCAGTCAACTACTACAGACCCGCCAAGTGTGGGTTTTCTTATTTCAGGCTGACGCTAAACCCGTGGGCCTTTTTTTATTGGGCCGCGCATGAATTTTGACAGCTTCACGCCCTTCAGGTCAGCAGGCGTTTTGACGTTGCGGGCTTCGCGCAAATTGACTTGCCGGGTGCCCAGGTAAACGGTAGACAGCGGCGTGACATCCATCTTTTCAGCCACAGTTTTAAACATCTCGCTACCGATCGGGCCATTGAAAACTTTTTGCTGGTGCGCAGGGTCACGCACGATGTAGCCCACAGTGAAGATTGAAAACTCCGGTACCAGCTTGGCAATATCGAATGCCGAGATAGACGACAGTTCCAGGTTGCCGCGCGCCATCGCAGCTGGCTCGGTGCTTTGTTTGAAGAGCGATGCATTCAGGTTGATCTGCACATCAAATTCGCCTGGCGCGGTTTTCTCAAGCGAGTCCTTGAACACCGTCCACATCTTGGCGTGCCAGTCGTCCGGTACGGCGGGGGTTGATACGCGCAACACAACTTTGCTGGCTGGCGTTTGGGCTTGCGCTGCGGGCAATGCCAGTCCTATCAGCACGGCAGCAGAAGCCGTTGCTAGCAGGGTGCGGCGGATGATGGATGTTTTCATGTTGTCTCTTGTCTTGTAGTTAAAACTTATCTGCTCTTTGTCTTGTTTTCGTCTTATTTTCAGTCAGATTTTGTATCAATCCCAAACGCGGTGATTCGTCTACCTGCAACTGAGATGCCTCATGTTACGTGGGTCAAGGCGCACCTGGCGTGAAATGGTTTTGTGTTTTTTGCCATTCAGGAGTTTTTTTGATCGACAAGATCAAAGTGCAAGCAGACAGCGCAGGGCTGCTACATAAAATGGGCTGTGCCTTGTTAAATCCTTCTGCGAACCTATGACTGCTTCTTCACCGCTTCGCATCTGTCGCGCCGACTACGGCAACCCGCGCCATGCGGCGGCAGTCGTCAACCTGCTCGATACCTATGCGCGTGACGTGGCAGGTGGCGGCGTGCCGCTCAGTGATTTTGCCAATAGCAATCTGGTAGCAGCGCTGGCCGCACGTCCGCAGGTCTTCAGCGTACTGGCGTTTGATGGCGACGAAGCCATTAGCTTGATTAACTGCATCGAAGGCTTTTCAACCTTTGCCTGCCTGCCACTCGTCAATGTGCATGACGTGGTGGTGCTGGCAAGCCATAGAGGCCGCAGGGTCGGCGAGCAGATGCTGGCGCTGGTCGATACCATCGCAGGCGAACGAGGTGCCTGCAAGCTCACGCTGGAGGTGCTACAGGGCAACCGCAGTGCGATTGCCTTGTACGAACGCATTGGCTTTTCCGCCTACCAACTCGACCCGGCCATGGGCAGTGCGCAGATTTTGCAAAAGTGGCTCACCACAAAGGCTTAGATATGACAAGCAAAACTTCAAAATATTTATGTGCAGCTGCAATGGCAACACTGACCGCTTCAGCGAGCGCTGTTGATGCTGAGCCCGTCAGCTACAAACTAACCATGGGCGTGTACCAGCTTTCAGGCGGCGGCTTGCCATCTGGCCCCGGCCTAGATGTCAATCTGCGTGCCAGCGGTGGCCTTATAGGTTCAGGCAACGCATGGATAGGCCTGTACCGTTCGCCGGTGCAAGCCGTCAAACAATACCGGGCAGGCTGGGACAACACCTTCAGGCTGGGGCCAGTGCGCTTCACGCCATCGCTGCAAATCGCCTCGGGCGGTTTCGTCGGCGGCAGTGCTTACCTTGAAACCGGCAGCACCTGGTTTGTCGGCGCAGGTTTGGGGCGAACCAATCTGCGGCCCTACGCCAACCTCAACTTTGACCCTAACGATTCTTACACGCTGGCAGGTGGCTACCGCTGGAACGAGCGCCAGTCACTCACGCTGCAAGTGGTGCGCGACAATCGTTTGAATACTGACCAGCAACACATTCATCTGCTTTACCGCATGCCCATCAATGGTGAAGACCGGCTGACTTTGGACTTGCTCAATAAAAAGGGTTTGGTCGCGGGTTTGCCGATTCAAAAGTTTGGCTTATCGGTGGGCTACGATTGGCCACGCTTTTTTGTGCGTGTGGCGTACGACCCACTGGTGAACTTCAGTACACAAGATATGCTTCGGCTGTCGGTGGGTACGCGGTTTTAGCCCAGCCTGTCAGCTGGCTGCCCCAGCAGGCGATTGAGCAACACGCCTATTGCTGCCCCGGCCATTTGCGCCAACACAAATGCTGTTGCGCTCGCTGGTGCAATGCCGGCAAAGCTGTCAGACAACATACGCCCCAGCACCGCTGCCGGGTTGGCAAAAGAGGTGCTGGCAGTAAACCAGTAAGCCGCGCCGATGTAGCAAGCGACCAGGCCAGCGGCCTTGCTGCTTGGCGCTTGCAACACCACCACGATCAGCCCCGCAGTTGCAACCGCTTCAGCCAGGTACTGCCCCCAACCCGCCCGTACTTTACTGCTCAGTTGCAGCACGGGCAGCTCGAACATGGCGTTGGCCAGCCATGCCCCTGCGACTGCCCCCAGCAATTGCGCTGCTATGAATAAAGTAGCTGGTTGCGTCCGTATTGATTGGGCTACAGCCGTTTTTGATGGAATAAATGCAACAAAAAACTTAACCAGAGTCACTAATGGGTTGAAATGCGCACCACTGACGGGCCCTAGCAACTCGATCAACACATACAACGCAAAAACGGTAGCCAGCGTGTTGGCCAGCAGCGCTACGCCGTTGTTGCCAGCACTCAGGCGTTCGGCCATGATGCCCGAGCCAATCACGGCGCAGAGCAGGGCCGCAGTACCCAAAAACTCGGTAAAGAGTTGTCGTTCTAATGATGGCGAATTCATGTGCTTGCGAGGCCACGCGCACTGGTTTGCAGCATCAGCTTGTCAATGCTGGCGGCGGGCAGACTGACGAGCCGGTCAAACAGGCCGCCGCAGCGTCGCTCGCCTCACACGACTGGCCTTCACAGCAATACTCGGTCAGGTAGCCGAGCAGGGCGTTCATGTGCTCAAAACTGGCCCGGTAAATCAGGTTGCGACCACGCGCCTCGCTGCTGATCAGCCCTGCATGAACCAGTTCCTTGAGGTGAAATGACAGGGCACTGGGTGCAATGCCAAGGCCTTCGGCCATCGTTCCCGGTGTCATGCCGCTTTGGCCAACGACTACCAGCGCGCGAAAACATCGCAGCCGCTGCGCCTGTGCCAGTGCTGCCAGCGCCTTGACGGCTGAGGCCTCTTCCATGCCGGGTGATTTGGTGATTTTTATTTTAGATTTCATAGTTCAAATATAATTGAAATATTGAAATAAAGTAGCTTTCGATGACAATATCCCTGCAAGCTCACACGCAGCGCATCGCCGTGGCTGACAGACCGCTACAGCGAGCGCAAGGAAAGCGCTGCCGGGCTGTCAAAGTGCGTGAATCAGCAAGGCTTGTGACGCTTTGGTGATCGTCTCCCAGGGGTAACACCACACCTTGCTGCCCCGACACGATGCGAGATAATGCGCCCATGGTCAACAAACAACTGCTTAGAAATTTTCGCGCTGCATTGTCTGAAACTGACAAGCCGCTTGAACCGCTCGATAAAAAATACGTGCCCGGCTTGCACGGTACGGATGCCGAAGACGTGATGGGTAGGTTGCGCGAAGATATTTTGTCCCGCCCCGAGTTAAGCACCCAATTGTTTTACTTCACTGGCCAGCGCGGCACGGGTAAAAGCACTGAGCTGATGCGCCTTGAGAGCGACCTGCAGGGTGAAGGTGCTCTGGTCGTGCGGTTTGACAGCCTCAACTACATCAGCGAGACCGAGCTCATCACCCTGGAGACGGTGTTGCTCCTAGTGGTAGCTGGTATTGCCAGTTGGGCGGCTGAGCAGAACTACAAAGCTGATTTTTTAAAAGACAACGCATGGACACGCTTTGCCCAGTGGTTGCAAACCGAAGTGGAGTTGACCGAGGTGGGCATCGAGGGTTTGAAGTTCAAACTCAAAGAGCAGCAGGCCAGCATTTCAGAAAGGCTTGCCAAAACCACCAGTGCCGTGCAACACCTCACAAAGCTTGGCCAGTTTGCGGGTGAAATGGTTGAATTTATTCGAAAGGCTACCCATCGCAACCGGGTGGTGGTGATTGTTGATTCACTTGAGCGCTTGCGCGGCGCAACGTCTGAAGCGCAAGACAAAATGTTTGGCGCGGTAGTGCAAGCGTTTGCCAGCGACGTGACGCGCTTGCGCATCACTGGCGCTACGCTGGTGTACGCCATACCGCCTTACTTGCCGCTGCTGGCCAATATTCGCAATGACGTAGATTGTCATGCACTGGGCTCTGTGCGCATGTACCAAAAGCCACCGCGTTTGGGTGGCCCCAAGCCCGGCCGCCAGATTCGTCAAGAGGGCGTAGCGCTGATGCGCAGCCTGCTAGATAAGCGTTTTGAAAATTGGCGTGCGGTGTTGTCTGAGGCAGCAGTTGACCAGATGGCGCTGAAGTCGGGTGGCGACCTGCGGCATTTTTTACGTCGCTTGGTATATGAAGCTGTTAGCAGATCGGATTACGCAATAGACCGCTGGCCCTTGACTGCCGAAGACGAAATTGTCGTGCAAGTTTTAGCTAAAAATGCCGACGAAACGCTGGAACTCACCGTGCGCGAAGAGTGGCCGCTGTTGAAAAAAGTGACATATAACAGCGATGCCTTGGCCGAAAACCGCGATAGCTCATTGCGTACCTTGGCCAGGCTATTGGAGATGCGCGTGATTTTGAACTATCAAAATGGCAGCCAGTGGTATGACATTCACCCTTTGCTATGGTCAGTCATAGATGCATTTGAGCCAGCGGCTACCCATGCAGACAACTCCGGCAACTCCTCTGACACCGCAGCCAACACCGCTTGAGGCCGCATGGCGCAGCCTGCGCCATGCGCTAGAGTGGCCGCTGGAGTTTGTGCTGGTGTTTGTGTTTAACGGCAACAGCGGTTTTAAGCAAACCCTGTTTAGCCGTGCAGACGACTTGCTACGCGCCCAAGCCCGTGTGCTACAGCGCCCCGCGCTAGCCCAAGCTGCCAACGCCGCCACCCAAGCACTAGAAGCCCTGCTAGCCCCTGAGCTTGATAGCGCCGGTGCCATGCCCTTGTGGCTAGACCTTGACGCGCAGCCTGGTAACACCGAGTGGGACGCTGCCCGGCTGCAAGTGCTGTTTCGCCTGAACGAACGCCGGGGCGTGCTTGAAACCCGCCTGCGCAGGCCCGTGGTGCTGGTGCTGCCACCTGACTGGACGAAACGCGCCGCCGAAGCAGCCCCGGACCTGTGGACGATTCGCCTGCCGTCGATACGGCTGATGGCGCAAGACCTGCCGGTCGGTGATGCACTGGAGTCCATACGCACTACCAATGGTGAACTAACGCCAACCGCCACCACCGATACCACCGCCACCACCGAGTTGCCTCTAGCAGCCCGCCGCTGGCAGCCCGGGCCAGACGGTACCTTTGCGCAGTTTGATTTGCAAGACGGCATGGATGCAAGCCAAGCCGCGCTAGAGGCTGGCCACACTGATTTGGCGTTGCGAATTGCGCAGCAAACGGTGGAACTAGCGCAGCAGCATGTGGATGCAGATAAGACCCCCGAGCGGCTGCGTGACCTGAGCATCTCGCACGACAAGCTGGGTGACGTGGCCCGCGCACTGGGACGCATGGATGAAGCGCAAGCCGCCTACTCGGAAGGTTTGCAACTGAGCCAGCGGCTGCTGAAGCTTGGCGAGACCCCTGAGCGGCTGCGTGACCTGAGCATCTCGCACAACAAGCTGGGCGACGTGGCCAGCGCACTGGGGCGCATGGATGAAGCGCAAGCCGCCTACTTGGAAGGTTTGCGCTTCATCCATGCGCCCCAGTGCGCTGGCCACGTCGCCCAGCTTGTTGTGCGAGATGCTCAGGTCACGCAGCCGC